>DAOWNV010000084.1 GCA_030642405.1 Desulfosarcina sp. | reverse complement strand
GTTCTGGTGATAATTTCAGGATAGTTCTTTTTTGAAAACTCATAGGTAAACGGATCCAATTTGAATAATGGTGGAAGCACTGCAACCAAGAATAGACCTAAATATAAACCTGCAATGGTATTTTCCAAATATACTTGCCCGAGTGACGGCAGATAAAACACAGAAACCGCACCAATAAAAACAATACCCGAAACCCCGTAGACAAAATAGCTCTTTACTTTCAAAATAATGGCTATGATGAAATTCAGCAGAACAACAGCACTTATTGCCAAAACAAAAGGTTTAAGGCTCTCCAGGCGATATCTCCCGGCAACGGCTAAGGAATTTATCGCTATGATTCCGACAAAGGGTAAATATTTTACAATGAATCTCATCTTCTCGATCCTTACTATTCTATTTTGATTTTTATGGTCTTCTCTTCGGCAAATTCAAATGAAGCCTTATCAAAGCCAGGCGGCAGCCCCAACGCACCATAAACGTTATTGGAAAACGCGTAACTCTCTTTGGGTATACCCAGGAAATTCTTATCAAGTTTACCATTTGAATTGATATCGTGATAGATGGCAACTGTATAGGTGCCAAAAGGAACTTCTTTAAACGTATGGACAATCGTATGACTGGTCACGTCAACGTCTTTTCCTCTATATTCCTCTCCTTTATCGGGAAAGCCCTTTTCCTCTGCGTACAATCCGATTGACATCAATCCTTTAGGGTCATTAATCCCGGATATCTCTACAGTGAGCGTCCCTTTTTGAGCATGAGCCATCGAAACAGAAAAAATGAAAATAGAAACAATAAATGCCAGGCTAAATTTTTTCATTTGATACTCTCCTTAAGGCGTTAAGATAAGTTTTATATATAAATTTTTATATATCAGGCTAAATTTTTTGTGCTGCCAATCGCTTAAAATTTTGCCTCTACCATGGCAATGGTCTCATCCAGCCAGCGAATATACATTTTTTCATACAACTCGCCAAAACGCCGCGTCGCCTCCCACAACTGCGCATCCTGCTTTAAATCAGGCTGTAACGCGGTGATCTCTTCAATGAAATCCGGTGATTCAGTCTTGTACAGTTCCGCCTGCCGCCCATGCAGATTGCGAAGCAGACGCAATTGCGTCAGGATGGTTTCTTTTTCCAGTTTTCCCGAAAAAAAAAGCTTCAGAAGCAACAACTGCTTGGTCGAATCAAGTGTGGTAACGGGCTGCAACAGCCATTCCCGCAATGCCGTTTTCCCAGATTCAGTAATCTGATAAACCCGGCGATCGGGGCGATGTTCCTGAGGCTCCGGATGGGAAATGATCCGACCCTCTTTTTCCATTTTTTTAAGCGTGGTATAGATTTGGCTTTGCTTGGCCTGCCAGAAATGACCCGTTGACTTATCCATTGTCTGTTTGAGTTCATATCCGGTCATCGGTTGATATTTCAGGAAACCCAGTAGTGCGTATACCAGCATGCTGCAACCTTATCTATTTCGATATTTATATATAAATTATTATATATAAATATCGAAATATAGTTGTCAAGCGTTTTTTAAAATAAGGATTGGGGATGAGGTCATTAGGGGACATGCAACAGGTACATGTCCCCAATCCTTAGTACCCTTCCATCTTGGCGATCACATCACACATGACTTCGTCTGCACCGCCGCCAACCGAAAGGATCCGTACGTCTCGGTAGTAACGGGTGATCAGCATTTCGTTCATGTATCCCATACCTCCGTACATCTGGATGCAACCAGCTGCCACATCCTGGATTAGGTTAGCCGCCTTGAGCTTACCCATGGTGATCTCCCGGGTGGCGTCCACTCCCGCTTCCTTTTTCTCAACCGCCAGGTGGCAGATTCCTCTGAGGCATTCCATATCCGTCAACCACTCAGCCAGCCGATGCTGCAGCACCTGGCGTTTGATCAACGGCTTGCCGAAAACCATCCGCTCTTTTATATATCCCACTGTCATATCAATTATGTCTTTTGCTATAACATATGCCGGTGGCATTACTGAGAAACGCTCGTGCTGGAACTGTTGCATCTGATAAATAAAGCCTTCGCCCTCTTCCCCGATCAGGTTTTCCACCGGAATCCTGAGATTATCGAAAAAAAGTTCGGCCGTATCGCTGCTGCGCATGCCCAGCTTGTCAAGTTTTTTGCTGACCTGAAAACCAGGTAGGTCCGTTGGTACTACAAACAGGCTGTAAGAATGATATCCCGGCTCATCGCTGGTCCGGGCCAACAATGTCAGGTAATCAGCCTGGGTCCCATTTGTGATAAAGGTCTTTGAACCGTTAATCACATATTCATCTCCCTCTCTTTTGGCCGTGGTAGCCAAAGAGGCCACATCCGAACCGGCACCGGACTCAGTCACGGCTATCGACGTCACCATATCACCGGCAATTGCCGGTTTCAGGTAGGTCTCCTTCAGGTATTCACTACCGAATTCGTAAATGGCCGGCGTTGCCATATGGGTTTGAACAGTTATAGCAATAGAAGGACCCAGTCCCTGAATATGGCCCAGCTCCTCCAGAAAAATCAAGTCATACCAGTAATCCAATCCTTCGCCACCATACTTGGTGTCATAGCGAATCCCCAGAAAGCCTAGGTCACCCATTTTTTTAAAAAGGTCGTGGAGTGGTGTATGGCCTTTTTCTTCCCATTCATCCATGTTGGGATTGATCTCTTTTTTGATAAAATCCCGGATCGCCATCCGGGTCATCTCATGATCCTTTGTAAAAATCATAGTTATCCTTCCTTATTGTGAATTGTGTAGGTTTTTACTTTGCCGAGCATTTTGGCCAATGGCATGGACGGGCAGAGCAGTACATGCTCGAAAGGGCACGGCACGCAATTGTATGGTGCATTAAACGATATTTCGGTAACCGTGTTGATTTCCGCCAAATGTCTGGAAGAAAGAAAACTTGCTGTTTTTTTTAACCAATAAAACTATGTCAATCGTTTTAAATTGTCAATGATTAACTTGTTGCTTTTATGATAAAATCATTTATAAATAAACCACTTAAATCACTGCTGAAAGGAATATTATATGGAACAGCTAAATCTGGAATGTATTACATGTAACCTAAATGATAAAATTTTCACAATTCAACTTAACCGGCAGGATAAATTAAATGCCTTTGATGATCTACTCTTTATGGATCTTTCTACATCTATTAAAGCTGTTAAGGAAAGTCAAAATACAAGAGTAGTTGTCATTACCGGAACCGATAAAATTTTTTCTGCGGGAGGCAATCTACGCAAATTTATAGAATATCGGGAAAAAACGGATCAAACAACAATTGAGCGCGATATGAGACAAGGTCAAAAACTCTTTGATCTCATCGAGGCACTGCCCCAGCCGACCATTGCGGCCATAAACGGACACGCCATGGGGGCTGGACTCCAAATAACTTTTGCCTGTGATTTTCGTATAATGGCAAATGAGGCCATAGTTGGTTTGCCGGATGTCAAAAATGGTATTATTCCAGGAATTGGTGGAACCAGCAGATTGCCAAACCTGGTTGGAGTTGCCAAAGCCAAGGAGCTGGTTCTTTTAGGAGATCCAATTGATGCTCAGACCGCTCTTAAAATAGGCCTGGTGAACCAGGTGGTAAGCCGTGAAAAGTTAGCAGCCGCAGTAGAAAAACTGGCAGGCAAGCTCATAATACGAAGCCCTCTGGCTATGGCCGCAGCCAAGGAGTTGATCAATACTGCAGCGCCTCTGTCAAAAGCCGCTGCGATGCAGGCAGCCTTATTAAAAACCGAGGATTCTATGGAAGGAATCAAGGCTTTTCTGGAAAAACGAACACCTGTATTCCAGGGGAAATAAATATTATTTTCATTATCCAAGCTTTCGATATAATCAGCTTTTTTCAAGTAAGATAAGGCGTTTTTCGTGTTCTGAAAATCGCATTATCGGACCGTGCTCCTTCATATAGAAGAATGTACAGACATTAGGTTGTGGAAAAATTACAATTGTTGCTCAGCAACAACTATGATATTTAATGGTTTGTTTAATATAGACAATGTTATTTCACCTACTGATCGTAATTGACGGTTGATGGTAATGGATCCGAGCCTGACCCCAAGATCGGACGATGACTTGCTGTACGGCTGTTTGAATGGTGATCGCTGCTGCCGGGAAACCTTTGTGCGCCAGTTCTCGAACCTGGTGTTTTCAACCATTCAGCATGTCGTCAAAATCAAAAACACCCATTTGAGCCGGCAAAGTGTTGAAGATCTGCATCAAACCGTATTCCTTCAACTATTTGATAACGAATCCCGTAAACTGAAACAGTTCAAGGGGAACAATGGTTGCAGCCTGGCCTCATGGATACGCATGCTGACCGGGCGTATCGTTATAGATCACTTGCGCAGGGGAATGGACGCGTTGGCACCCAGGCATCACGTTGTTACTTTGGAACTCGTATCCGAATTGAATGAACCAGGGCCATCCGCCGTCGAGCAAATGACGATTGCCGAACAGTGGAATTTGATAACATCAGGGCTGAAACAGCTTAAGGCGCGGGACCAGTTGGTGATCCGCATGCATTGTCTGGACGGTCAATCATTGCGAACGGTCGCGCAGGTCATAGGGGTATCTGAAAAAAATATTCATTCCATCAAGCACCGTGCGATACGGAGACTCAAAAGCGTGATCACAGATCAAAAATGAAAAAAATGCGAGTTTTTCCAATGAAGGGCGTCCATATACATAGATGTGCTGAAGCATATCGGATTCATATCCGAAAGAATGAGGTGTTTGATGAAGCACACTTGTGTTGATGACGAGACCATCATGGATTACCTCCAAGGACGCTTAAAACGGCGGGCCCGCGAGCGAGTGGAAAAACACTTGTGCGATTGTGATAATTGCCGCGAACTTTTCATCCTGGCGGCAGAGGTGATTCATAACAGTGAGGTCCACCAGGTGGAACCGGTATCTTTGGCGGTGACGCAACGGGCGGTCGAGGCCGTAGAAGCCATTTCAAAAAAGAAGCATAACCGGGGGCAGCGGTTGATTTTGGGGAGCCGCCGGGTATTGACCAAAGGCCGCTTGCTGCTAAAAGATGTAATCTCCGGACCGATGCCCCAACCGGTGGCGTTACGCGGTGATGGTGAGGCATCCGGGGACGATCTCAGTCGTGATCAAATATCCGTTTACGGTATAGACACCATCATTGAAATTAATAAAACGACGGCCACCCATTTCACCATAACCATAGCGTTGACCTCACACCAACTCTTGGATACCCCGTTACGGGTTGGCTTGTTTGCCGAGGCGAGCGAATTGGCATCGGTAACCTTGGTGGATGAGGTGGTGTACTTTGAGGAGATCCCCTGCGGTAAATATGAACTTGTTTTTTCCCATGCCAACCAGCAGCTCCATGTCTACACGATTGACGTGTGAAATCTGTTGATTCCATCTTCTGATCAAATGGTGGGGGCAAGAAGCCTTCTATGAAACCGACCACAACATTCGAGACACCGGTGAAAGTCCTTCACCTTGAAATTGCCTGCAGCGGTAATGATCGGTTGAAGGCAAGCCTCTCCGCTCGGTCGTCCACCTTGTGCGACACACTGAGAACCTACGAGGAGACCGAGGTTTCACTGGATGGCATCACCCATCGCAGCCGGCAGATTCTCTCAACGCTTAACCAGGCCAATCGTCTGGGACGGCTTTCCCATAAACTGTTTCAATCCCTCAAAGAGACCGGTCAGTTATTGCGGGATGAATTATTGACCCCCCAGCTCAAAGAGAAGCTCAACACCAGTGATGCACGCTACATGACGATCAGCATCGATGAACACCTGGTCCACATTCCATGGGAATTGCTTCATGACGGTCACCAGTTTCTTTGTCAACGGTTCAATGTCGGGCGTCTTGTTCAGACCCGCCAACATTTCCCCGGGCCTTGTGAAGTCCGCAATGAAGGTCCACTGCACATTTTGATTCTTGCCGATTTAGATGGGACGTTGCCGGCGGCGCGCAAAGAAGGTCTGGAAATCCGGGACTTTATCGAGTCATCGAAAAGTGATGTGCGGGTGATGATGCGTAGCGCCAGTGTAAACGCCGATTTTCTCAAGACCAAGGTTCGCAGTTTCGATTGGGTCCATTTTGCCGGTCATGCCGACTATGACGTCGATCCTTCCCGAAAAAATGGTTGGCGTTTGAGTACCGGCTGGTTTACCGCCGAAGATGCCGCAAAAATGGCCGGGACCGGTGCGATGCCGCGATTGGTGTTTGCCAACGCCTGCCAATCGGCGCGAACCAACGTCTGGTCGCTGGATTACACCCGCCAGAGAAAGCTGTTCGGACTGGTAAACGCTTTTTTGTTAGCCGGTACTCAGCACTATGTGGGAACATCCTGGGAAATTCCCGATGAGCCCGGCCGGCGCTTCGCGATTGCCTTCTATCAACGCCTTATGGCAGGTGCCACCGTGGGCCGTGCCATGAGTGACGCCAGAAGAGGATTGCTTGACACCTATGGTGAAGAGCAGGTGACCTGGGCCAGTTATGTGCTCTATGGAGACCCGACGCACCGTTACTTGACAGAGCAGCCGACAACGGACCAATTCAAAGCACACCCGTCCCCCCAGGTCGTGCGATCGGTTAATGCCACCCGGGCCGGTGATCTACCCCCCTTGGAAAGGTCACCTACCTCCGGCAAGCGGTACCGAATGCTGATTACGATGCTTGCCTTGGGCATTGTAACCGGTGCCGTATGGATGGCGGTTACCACTCCCTTTGGCCCATCGAGCAAAACACAACGCCGACTTCAGCAAGCAGGGGCAGCCTTTAACGCCGGAGATTTCCAACTGGTGCTGGATCGTTGTCCGCCGCCGGAGGGTGCCGCACCATTGATTGGCTGTGTATTGCTGCGGGGCAATGTCATGTTTGTTCAGGGAAACCTGGCCGGTGCCGACGTGTTGTTCCGGCTCGCCGGTGGGTCTTCCCATGCGACGGCCATGGAGTCTGCGGAGGCTCTGATCGGATTGGGGCGTATCCATTCAATTCGCGGTCACTATCAAGAGGCGATGGTCTGCTATCAGCAGGCTGCCAATGCCGCACCCCAGAAAAAAGCGCCGTTATTGGCCTTGGCAATGCTCAACGAACGAATGGGAAACGATCAGGAAGCCGTAGCGCTTCTCGACAGCACGGAAACCATGGCATCTGCAAACGATTTTGCCATTGAATCCATGCAACGCTCATTGTCCAAAAAAGTTGCCTTGAACAGCGATAAAGAACGAATCGAGCGTATTGATCGCTTGATTGATGAATTAAGCCATCGCTCCCCGCATATTTCGCCGACTTTGGATGCTGACCCCCATCAACCTCCCAGCCATCGGCCGGTATGGATCATGACCATGACATCTTCCGGATACAGCCTGCAAGAGGGTGCCGCGCAATTGATGACGGTCATGATTGAAAGCCATCTGCAACAAACGCCTTCGCTTCGCATCGTTGACCGACATTTCATGGATAAAACCTTGGCGGAGCTTAAACTGGGTTCGTCGTTGCTTGCCGATCCTCAGGCCCGCCTTCAACTGGGACGACTGCAGGCGGTACGATTATTGGTCAACGGCCGGATTGACTTCTCAGGTCCTGAAACCCGGATTTCCCTAAGGTGTATCGATACGGAGACCAGCCGTGTGCTGGCCGTTATCGTGGAGGCATTTGACACAAACTTGCCCCTGTCCGAAATGGCCAAGCAGGTGGCCGACCAACTCATTGTAAAAATTGATCAGGTCTTCTCCTGATATACAACTACAAAAATCAATACTAAAAATAACTTTATACTGCGAGGTTCTGGGGAATGTTGCGTCTATTTGTATACAACAGGGAGAGATTCACCAAAGCGCAATAATTTAAAACCAGAAGAGGAGAAAAGGGTATGAAACGTAACACAATAGGAATTTTTTGGATTTTGACGTTTTTTTTGTTTGCTTCCCCGGCTTTATCTTCAACCTTTACCTTCGATACAAACAACCAAGGGTGGCGGGGCGTTGGATTATACGATGGCGGGGGTTTCGACCAGATTCCAGGCTGTTTCAGTGATGATTCGGCTGGATGGTCCAGTGTATCGGGTTCCGGAGCATTGTTGCTCGGTTCGGGTGGTTTCACCATGCCATATAGCCCAACCGGGAATCAATACCTGCATTGGGATCTCAACTCCCCCGATCTTAGCGCCGACGGTCAGTGGCAGGGAGTAACCGCTTTTCGATATGATGTAACGGGCAAGTACATGGCATCATTTAATAGTATTTATGTGCAAGCCGTTCTTCATGTTGAAAAGCCTGACGGATCAACCAGTTATTTCACCGATGAGGTGTTCCATGAAATACCGCTGGAAGCATCAGGCGGCTGGGCGACCCATACGGTTGATGTGACCGGTTTGGGGATGCCGGCAGGTACGGTAATCCTCGACGTAAACTTCAGAATTTTTTTCGAGGCAGGCTCGGGCCATGATGGTTTTATTATGGTGGATAATGTAATCCCAATCTCGGAAAACGGCGGAAATTCAGTTGGTTGGAGCCCGGTGACCGATTACAGAATGGCGATGCCCAATCTTTCTCACCTCCAAATGGTGGATCTGACACATGTTTCCCTTTTTCAGGACCACGGCAACACTTGTGCCAACGCCAGCAAGGTGGCGGCCACGTTTGACACGTCGACCGGTTCTTTTGTCGTCAACGTTTCGGCTATCATCGCGAATGCAGGTGATGTTGACTGGTTTGTCGTCGAACTTCCTTTTATGTGTACCCTGGTGGGTGTCAGCACAACCGGTAATACTGACACCGTTGGTGAACTGATATGGGGGTGTGGTCAAAAAGCAGCTGGTTGGGATGACAACAGTGGCGCAAATAAAAACTTCAGCATGACGACGATCGGTAGCGGTAAACTTTTCATAAAAGTGAAACATGCCAATCAGAACGGGGTTGGCGCTTACAAGCTAAATATCGCATACCTGCCTTTGTGGTAATCACCAAGCGGGAAATGATTCGGCATGAGGAGAAGACGGTGCCGAAGCAACGGTACTGTCTTCTTTCCGTAAACCACTTGGGTATGAGCTGCATTTTGTAAAAGGAAGAAACCAATGAAAAAGTACTCAACAATATTGATTGGTTGCCTGAGTTTTTTAATATGCTTGCTAAGTATCGAAACTCACTATGCGATAGCTGAACCTTTCGATCTCAGGTTTGAATCACATGCCATATCTGCGAATTTGAGACAGATCCCATTATCTGAGATATTGAAAAAAATCAGCCTGAATCGGGACTTTTGGTATACCGGAGACAGTTTCTCACTAAACAAAGAAGTGACCGTGTATTTCCAGGATCTGCCTTTGGAAAATGCATTGAAAAGAATCCTGGCCAAAACCAATTACAGTCTTATCTCCAACGCTGGAGGGTACGTCAT
>DAOWNV010000120.1 GCA_030642405.1 Desulfosarcina sp. | reverse complement strand
GGTTATTCATTGATAACGCTGTTCATTGTTTGCAACACTCGATACAACCCCTGGGTTCCCAGATTTTCCCATCCCATGGCCATGGCCGCCGTGTACAATTGATTGACTATTGCCAGCCCCGGCAAAGAAAGGCGCAACCGCCGCGCCTCCTCCAGGGCAATGCCCATATCTTTGACAAAATGTTTGATAAAGAATCCGGGATTGAAGTCCCCATCGGCAATTCTTCGTCCCAGGTTGTTGATGGACCACGAGCCGGCCGCGCCTTTTCCGATTACATCAATGACTGCGTGCGGGTCCATGCCTGTCCGTTGGGCATATAAAAGGGATTCCACTACGCCGATCATGGTTCCGGCGATCAGAATTTGATTGGTCATTTTTGTGTGCTGGCCGGATCCGGCAGACCCCATCAAAGAGATGGTTTCGCCAAGGATTTCAAAAAGTGGTAAAACGGTATCGAAGACCACTTTATCGCCACCTACCATAATTGCAAGGGTTGCGTCACGGGCTCCTACATCTCCTCCGGAAACCGGAGCATCCAATGCGTTCACCGCTTTTTTACCACATTCCCGGTAAATGGATTGAGCCAATTCAGGGCTGGATGTGGTCATATCCACCAATGTTTCGCCACCGTTGGTCCCCGCCAGAACTCCTGCTTTGCTCAAAACAACTGATTGTACATCCTCTGGAAAACCAACCATGGTAAAAATAATGTCATTGTGTCGGGCCACTTCTTTTGGGGTGTCGGCCCAAACAGCACCTTGTTCAATCAGTGGAAGTGCTTTGTTGCGGGAGCGGTTGTGTACGGTTAATCGATGCCCGGCTGCGAGCAAATGTCGGCACATGGATTGACCCATCACTCCAGTGCCGATCCACCCGATGCGTTGGTTTGCCATGGAATCCTCCTTGAAAAAATGACCTTAAACGAAAATTAAAAAAAGCTTCCCACGATAGATTTAAGTTGTCTCAGAAAACGGGTGTCGGTTCAAGTGTCATTTGAAGATTATGAATAGTGCAAAAAAGGCGAGAAAAATGCCGATATTTTGAGATTCCAAAGCGGGAAGATATTGTTCATAACTGGTTCAACCGTTGTTCGGTACCAGCTAATGTGTTGATAAAATGGTGTAAATTACACGTGTTTGTAAAAGGCAAATATATTAAAGAGTTATACATGACGGCGGTTGAAAGATAATAATGACGGTTAGATATGAAATGGCAGCGTCTCTGGTTTGGGATCCGATGATATCCACAGTAATCCGGATTGACATTTTTTACCTGATGATCGACATATGCAGCAGGGTCTGAAAAGAGTTCTGAACAGGTATTCTGCATTTAGGTATATTATGGAAAGTGATGTTATGGATCGTGTTCTAGTAATTGATGATGAGCCGAGTATTTCAGAATTGATTTGCGAGGTGTTGGGACGGGCTGGTTACAATGTCGAAACCGCATGCAATGGAAAAGAAGGGCTTCGGTACCTGAAGAAGGAGAACTTCGATTTAGTTGTAACCGACATGTGCATGCCCGATGTAAACGGGGATTGCATCGTTCGCCACATTCGAAGTTCAGACCGCTCAGTTACACCTGTCATCGGTATTTCCGGCACACCCTGGTTGTTGGAGGGCGTTGATTTCGATGCGGTTCTGCCAAAACCTTTTTCGCTACGGACCCTGGTGGATACGGTTCAACAAATTAAAGAACAACGAAATTCAACCCCCTGCTATAGTGATTCGCAAATGAGTTGATTCTCATCTTTTCATCTGCGAACATCTATAATCATTGAGTTTTTTTGCGATAACCTTCTGCGGACCAAGACGGGCGAGGGGTGCATCTAAAAGGGCCATGGCCTAATTACCGTTTACTTTTTCCCGCAATTTCCCTGAGCACTTAAATGTGACGACGCGTCGTGGTTGAAGGATCAGGGATTCACCCGTGGCCGGATTCCTGCCTTTTCGCTCATTTTTTTCCTTTACACAAAACTTGCCAAAGCCTGAAACAAGGACGTCCTCACCTGATTCCAGACTGGATTTGATAATTTCCAACAAGGACTCAACGATTTCTACTGATTCGTTTTTTGGAAGCTCAAGGTCCATGCAAACTTTTTCAGAGATGTCACGTTTCGTTAGTGCCATAACCGGATCTCCGTTTCGATAGTGGTAGTGAACTCTTGTATAATTTCTATAAGTTTGCAAAAATTCTTATTTTTGTCAAGCGGTTAGTGAAGAATTCAGAGAAGACTGCCGACCTGCTATCTATATATTGGTATCCCGTGATTTCCAGTTTCTTGAAAAGCCTTTTGTTATGATGTATAGTGCTTTCCGAATTCATCTTGTTTCTATTCCATCATTTTTGTGGCTGGACGGGGAGACCTTTTTGTTTATCGTGCTGAACTCATGATGACCGTACGAAAGTTTCTTATCCTTGCACCTGCAATTGTCTGTTGCGTTTTGGTGATATCCTTTTTTTGGGTGCCGACCTATGAAGAACAGACCAAGGGAAATCCGGATCGGTTAGTCCAATTTGTCACAACCTCTTCCGGCGATGCCGCCATGCTCAACCCCATTTTATCTGCGGACAGCGCCAGCAGCCAGGTCAACGGGATGGTGTTCGAAGGGCTTGTCGATAGGGATGAGAACCTCGCTTTTCGCGGCCGGGTAGCCACTTCCTGGAAAATCTACGAGCATGCCTATTTTTATTTCAACGATGAGGTTGCTACGGCCGGATGGGGAAAGATCGACCCTTCAAAGCTGGTTCTGAATTTAAAGGAGATGGTATCTTCTGATGCATCCCGGTGGGAACATGTTCAGTCCGTAGTTTTATTGCCCCGGGAAGAAATTGTCCGCACAATAACGATACAAGAAGGCAAAGAGAAAAAATCCGTCGTCCTGCGAGCACAGGCACCACCACGGATCAGGTTCGTTCTCGACCGGGTAGACCAGTCTTTTTTCGATAGTTTGTCGGATGTGTTAGGCGGTGACTATCTCAGCTCCTTTGATCCTACTGATTTCGTTTCCGCAGAGCCGGCCCTTTCAGAAGCCCATTTTGCAGTAGCAGCCACGGAGCTGTTGCCGGCGTTCGAACATAATCCCATTATTGAATTTCATCTACGGCCCGGCGTCCGTTTCCATGATGGCCATGAAGTAACGGCGGAGGATGTAAAGTTTACCTATGAAGCGATCGTCAATCCCAAAAACCTTTCGCCCCGGATTCCCGATTACGAACCGGTGAAAAAGGTTGAGGTGATCGACCCCATGACCGTTCGAATCTTATACAAAAGGCTTTATTCACCCGCTTTTGCCACCTGGGGTATGGGGATCTTGCCGGCCCACCTGCTCAATGATAAAATCCTGGCTCAAGAAGCAAAGGAGATGGGTAAAAATCCTGATGAATTTACCATGCGGCAGAGCCGGTTCAGCCGGCACCCCATCGGTTGCGGGCCGTTTATGTTCCAGCAGTGGAAATCGGACCAGTACATCCGTTTGAAACGCTATGATAGCTATTGGGACGGGCCGCCCAACTATAAGGAATACGTCATGCGGATCATACCGGATCCCCTGACCCAGGAAATGGAGTTTTACGCTGGGACCATAGATGACTACAGCGTACAACCCCATCAGGTTGACCGTCTCTCCAGAGACGATCGTTATCAGAATTTTTCAGGAACGGCTTTCGGGTACACCTATATCGGCTACAACATGCGGCGTGAACCTTTCAACGATGTTCGGGTGCGACGCGCCTTAGGCATGGCCATAGACAAAAAAAAAATTATCGATTACCTATTGTACGGACAAGGCGAATCAATCACCGGCCCCTTTGTAAAACAGACCGATTTCTACAACCCCGATGTTAAACCCTTGCCCTACGATCCGGACGGTGCGGTAGCACTTTTGGGTGAAGCGGGCTGGCAGCGTGGGAGCGACGGGTACCTGCAGAAAAATGGCAGGCGCCTGGCATTCACCCTGATCACCAACAACGGAAACCCGTTGAGAAAAGCCATTTTGGCCATTGCACAAGATGCCTGGAAAAAAATCGGCATTCAGGTGGAAACCGATATGTTGGAGTGGTCGGTTTTCATCCAGAAAAGGGTGAACCAGTTGGATTTTGACGCTTTGGTCCTGGGATGGTCCATGGGCATTGACCCGGACTTGTATCAGATCTGGCACTCCAGCCAAAGTGGACCCTATCAACTCAATTTCGTCGGTTTCACCAACCCGGCTGCTGACGATTTGATCATCAAAATCCGACAAGAGTACGACCATGGACGTCAGGTAGCCTATTGCCATGAGTTGCATGAGATCATTGCCAGGGAGGAGCCATACACCTTTTTATATGTAGGCCGATGGACGGCATTGTTGGACAAGCGCATCGTGCGGGTTGTAACCGGGGCGGATGGTCAGGTGATCGTCCGACCAATCGTCCCCACCAAGACCGGTGGATACACTTTCCACCTTAACCAATGGATCAAACTTAACCGGCCGCCGGAATTCTCGGCCGAAGGGTAGGGGGAAGGCATGCTTGCCTTTTTTGGAAGAAGCGTCATTCAAAAGATCGTTACCCTCTTTTTCGTTTCCGTGGTCTCTTTTTTGATTATTCATCTGGCACCCGGCGAACCGAGCCAGATTGATCCGTTGAATCCCAAGTTTACACCGGAGATGGTGGAACGGATGCGGAAAGAGTTCAATCTGGACAAGCCGCTTCATATCCAATACCTCCTTTTTTATAGAAATCTCTTTAACGGCCGGATCGTTTCCTGGCGCGATAATTTGCCGGTCCTCGGCAAAATCTGGGAACGGTTTTTAAACAGCTTGCCCCTTTTTATAGTGGGTACTTTGTTGACATGGACCATTTCGTTTCCCGTTGGAATCAGGTCGGCCATACAGCGGGATGGGATCTACGATAAATCGACCACCTTTCTTTCTTATCTGCTCATCTCCATTCCAGGGTTCTTTTTTGCGTATATTCTAATTATCTTTGTGGTTACCAAACTACATGTTCCCGTGATCGGCATGGAGACGTTCGGCGTTACGGCATCCTCCCCGCTAGTTCGGATCATGGACCGTACCTGGCACCTGGTTCTTCCCTCCATTTTAGGGGCCACAGGAGGGGTTGCGGTTCTTTCTCGTTATGTCCGCGGCCAGATGCTTGAGATCATCGGTCAGGACTACGTGCGTACGGCAAGGGCCAAAGGGCTTTCTTCAGAAACCGTTTACTACAAGCACGCCCTTCGCAATGCCTTGTTGCCTTTTGTTACCATGTTTGGACTGATCCTGCCCGGTCTTATCGGCGGCTCTGTGATTATCGAATCGATTTTTTCCTGGCCCGGCATGGGGCGTATGGCCTATGAGGCGATTTTGGGCAGGGATTATCCGGTGATATTGACCATTAATTTTCTTACTGCCGTGCTGGTGCTGGCGGGCACCCTGGTTTCCGATCTACTGTACATGGTGGTTGACCCGAGGATCAAAATCTAATGTCCACTGAATCCAAACCCATGCATTTTATCGGTGCCGGCGAAACCTTTATGCCGCCATCTTATTCACCCTGGGCACAGACATGGCATCTCCTGTTAAAAAACCGGATGGCGTTAGCCGGACTTCTGATTTTCCTGATCTTTTTCATTGTGGCCATCATCGGCCTGATCGTCACCGGCGGGGTCGATCCCATACTGGACCCGGCCCGTGTGCGATTGCAGGAAAAACTGCGCCCGCCTTTGTCGCTGCCCAAAACCGATACGCTTCGAAAAGAAGAGCTGCCTGCGCTTGGGATCTATCTGCTGGGAACGGATGACCTTGGCAGAGATGTGTTTGTCCGAATGCTTCAAGGTGCCTGGGTTTCTTTGACTGTCGGTTTCGTGGCCGTGGGTATTGCCGTAGGCATTGGTATCCTTTTGGGGGGGCTTTCCGGGTACTACGGTCGTCTATCCATCCGGTTATACCATATTCTCTTCTGGTCGTTGGTGGTTACAGTTGCGGGATTTACGTTTCATCAACGGTTTTGGGCGGCGGCACTGTTGCTCACTGTCACCATCACGGCAGTGGCCTGGAAGAGAAGGCTGGACAGCCGGTTATTACCTCTGCCCGGCCCTTTGAGATGGCTGGCCATGCCAACGTTGCAGGTGGATACCTTGATCATGCGGGCCGTGGACATCATGCTCTGTTTCCCTTCTTTCTTTTTGATTCTCACCGTGGTGGCTCTATTGCCTCCGAGTATCTATAATATAATGGTTATTATCGGATTGACCAGTTGGATGGGCACCACCCGTTTCGTCCGCGCCGAATTCCTGTCTCTACGGGAACTGGACTTTGTAGCCGCGGCCCGGGCACTAGGCATCAGCGACGCTCGAATTATTTTCCGCCACATCATGCCCAATGCCATTGCGCCGGTGCTGGTGTCTGCAACCTTGGGCATCGCTTCGGCCATGCTGACCGAGGCGGGACTGAGTTTTTTAGGGTTCGGTGTGCCCCCTCCCCATGCTACATGGGGAAATATCCTCTCCGATGGAAAAGCGTATATTTTCGACGCACCCTGGTTGACCTTTATCCCGGGTGTGGTGATTTTGATAGTCGTGCTTGCCTTTAACCTGTTTGGGGAGGGTATGAGGGATATATTTAATCCGAAATTGCGAGAGAGGAATTAGTGGGTAGGTTGCAGCTTCTATCTTATATGAAACATTACAAACTTAGAACCGAGAACCATGAACCCTGAACCCCATTCCGACCTCCTCTTGTCAGTAAAAAACTTGAAAGTTCACTTTCAGGGTGTCGGCCCGGTTGCCAAAGCGGTGAATGGCGTGGATTTTAAGGTTCGCCGCCGGCAGACCGTCTGCATTGTGGGGGAGTCGGGTTGCGGGAAAACCGTAACGGCGCTGGCCATATTGGGGTTGCTGAAACAACCGCCGGCAGTCATCGCCGGAGGAGAGATTTTTTTTGACGGATTGAGTCTTTTTGACCTGCCGGCTTCGCAGATGCGCAACCTGAGGGGAAAACGCATCGCTATGGTTTTTCAAGAACCCATGACGTCCCTGAATCCGGTATTCACCATCGGCGATCAGGTCGGTGAGGCGGTGCTGGTGCATGAAGAGGTTTCCGATGATCAGGCTCGGCGACGTACAATTCAACTTCTTTATGATGTGGGTATCGTGGAACCTGAAAAAAGGTTGAACGACTATCCCCATCAACTCAGTGGGGGGCAGCGGCAACGTGTGATGATCGCCATGGCGCTTGCTTGTGAACCGGACCTGATCATTGCCGACGAACCTACCACCGCCCTTGATGTTACCGTTCAAGCGCAGATTCTGCGCCTGTTGAAAAGACTCAAACAGGATAAGGAGATGGCCATCCAGTACATTACCCACGATTTGGGTGTGGTTGCGGCCATTGCCGACCATGTTTATGTGATGTACGCGGGTGTGGTTGTGGAACAGGGCTCTGCGGATGCTATTTTTTCAAAGGCCCGCCATCCGTACACAATGGCGCTTTTGGATTCATTGCCGACCAAAGAGAAGCGGGGTCAACGCCTTTACAGCATCCCGGGAAGTGTTCCCCATCCGGCTTACCGGCCTCTCGGATGTCCGTTTCACCCTCGTTGCCGGTATTGCGAGCCCTCTTGTGAAAAGGCCTTCCCGGATTTTTTTGATTACGGAAAGGGGCACGAGGCGCGATGTCCGGTTCTTTATAAAAGTGGAGTAGGGGAGAAAGACAGATGACTGAACCCACATCCCCCCTTCTCGATGTAACGGAGTTGAAGAAATATTTTCCGGTTCGGCAGGGGCTTTTTCAGCGGGTGAACAGGCATGTACGTGCCGTAGATGGCGTGGACTTATCCATTTTTCCCAACCAGACGCTGGGCCTGGTGGGGGAGAGCGGCTGCGGAAAGTCCACAGTGGCACGCCTGATTATTCGTCTGCTTTATCCTGATAGTGGTTGTGTTCAATTTGACGGCGTGGAAATCACCACCTTAAGCGAGCGTGCGTTCAAGCCCATG
>DAOWNV010000186.1 GCA_030642405.1 Desulfosarcina sp. | reverse complement strand
TATTAACGATTTAGCCCCAATGAAAAAAAGACCAAAGACAAAAGACAGGAATTTGCTTTTTACGCAGTAAACATGTTAAAAAAGGGAAAAGACAAAATAAAAAGTGTAACTGAACTTCTCGGCTGTAAGTATCCCATTATCCAAGGGGCCATGGGTGTCATCTGTAACCCGGAGATGGTTGCTGCCGTATCCGAGGCAGGCGGATACGGGGTGTTGGCTACGGCCTTTCAGAAAGACCCGAACAAACTCAGGGAACAGATCGAATCGGTTAAGGAATTGACTAACAAGCCTTTTGGGGCCAACCTGATGGCGGTCAATCCCAAGTCCTTGGAGTTTGCAGCGGTCCTTGCAGATGCCGGGATCAAAGCCGTAACAACATCGGGTGGCTTTCCCGGCAAAATTGTTTCCTTTTTGAAGGAGAGGGATATTAAAGTATTCCATGTTATCGCCACTGTGACTAATGCGGTCAAAGCAGAGGCCGCTGGAGTCGACGCCATCATAGCCGAAGGTTCGGAATCCGGCGGAATGCAGGGCTTTAACGGTGCTTCAACCATGGTCCTGGTTCCCTTGGTGGCCGATGCAGTAAAAATCCCTCTACTGGCAGCTGGAGGAATTGGTAATTCACGAGGCTACAGGGCTGCTTTCGCTTTGGGGGCTCAGGGGGTTCAAATGGGCACCCGGTTTATTGCCTCCAAGGAGTGCATTGCGCATAGTGTATACAAGGATTTTTTGGTTTCGTCCGATGAAACCGATACCCGGCTAATGAATTGGGAGTGGGCCCAGGCCCGTGTGGTAAACACCCCGTTAGTGGTAAAAACACCGGATGGGCCCAACAAGGCCAATTTTGCAGCCATGGAAGCCAAAATGGAGCAAGCTTGGGTGAACGGTGACGCGGATGCCACCATCCTTCCCGCAGGTCAGATCACAGGTATGATTAAGAATATAAAAAGCGTACGGGAAATTATCGAAGAAATAGTCACTGAATAAGAATCGCTCATTCATCCCCTAACCATACGGCCTATTGTTTTTAACAAAAAACAATTATGGTCGGACAGGTTTTCTGCGTTCATGAATTCCTTACTTACAAAATGACCCTATACATGGTTTACATCAAGCAAAACTCCACTAAAAAAGGGGTTTACAAGACATAGCGCCTGTAAACCCCCCTTGCATTCCTTGGTGGGCGATACTGGGTTTGAACCAGTGGCTTCCACCGTGTGAAGGTGGCACTCTCCCGCTGAGTTAATCGCCCGATAAAGTACTCATATATATAGAGGGTGGTGGCTTTTTAAGTCAAGCGTTTTTTAATGCCGCGATGAGGTTTGCTTATCGATTGACAATAAACCATGGGTTGAGCAAATTTTTTTTATTGTAGGTCAGGGGCTCTTGGTTATCATGGCGAATGACCTTTGCGCCACTTGCCACGGCAATCGCCTGGCCTGCTGCAGTATCCCACTCCATGGTCGGCCCCAGGCGGGGGTAGACGTCAGCCAGGCCTTCGGCAACTTTGCAGATTTTCAGGGAACTACCCGCAGAAATAAAATCCACATAGCCGAATTTTTTCCTCATTTTTTCCACATAGGCTTCCAGTTCCGGTGTAGCATGCGAGCGGCTACCCATGATCGTATAAGGACGGTTTTGTTTTTGGGCCAAAGGCAATTGCATGCCTTGTTCCATAAACGGTGTTAATGAGGTGGCTCCATCGGATCGTTTGTCATTCAAAGCTAATTCATTAATGGCGTCGACTCGAAAAGCGCCAAGCTCCTGACTTCCGAAATAGAGGGTGTCGGTGACAGGGACGTAAATAACGCCCATGGTGGGTATTCCCTTTTCTACGAGGGCAATATTCACTGTAAATTCCCCGTTACGTTTGATGAACTCTTTTGTACCATCCAACGGGTCCACAATCCACATTTGAGGCCAATGCTTTCGTTCTTCAAAAGGGATGCTCCGGCCCTCTTCACTGAGTACCGGGATTTAAAAGTTCCCAATACCTTTCATGATGATCTCATGGGCGTGTCGATCGGCCAATGTGAGAGGTGAGTCGTCCGCTTTTTTCTCGACTTCCATTTCTGTAGATTCGTATACATCGAGAATCGCCTTGCCTGCGGCAAATGCGCTTTTAATGGCCGTCAACAACCAGTCCGAACGATTTCCCATGGGGCTTATTCCTTTACAGGTTAGATTGTTATGCGTCAATGGCCGTGTTGATCACGGGATCTGCTGTGGATTCTTCCGATGCACGCAGTCTACTGCAGGATCTTTTTTTAACAGAAGCCATTACCTCTTATTTTTTGTCGGTTACTCCTGTTCCTAAAAGATACTCTTCAAATTCTGTTGGCCGTGTTTGGTAAATATCAAGCATGGCCTCATACGTTTTTCGTTCGTCCTTCTCTTTCCACGTTAGCCAATCTTCCATGCTCTGCCAGGTACACAGGACAGCCATGTTTTCCGGATAATCCAGTTGCATGAGAGTTTCGCCGGAAATATAGCCAGGCTGATTCAGGGCTATTGAGCGCATTTTATTGAGGAGAGCTAAAATAGCTTGTCGGTTTTCTTTAACAAAACGGCGTTTAATAAGAATTTTAGCGATCATGGTTGTACCTCCTTTGATGAAAGGAAAAGGCTACTTAAGGTATTATCCCATATTAAAACTCCATAATATTCCGGCGCAGATGGCGGACCCGATTACACCGGAAGAGTTGCAAGCCATTGCATGCATTAACAAAAAATTGGAGGGATCTTCTTTTTGACCCATTACATGAACTTCTCTAGCAGAACCTGGTACCGCTGAAACACCGGATGCGCCAAGAAGAGGGTTGATCTTCTCTTTGGAAAAGAGGTTCATGAGTTTCGCAAAAAGCAGGCCGGAAGCGGTAGCGATGCTGAAAGCAACGGCCCCAAGTACAAAAATGCTTATTGATTTAGTGGTGAGAAAAACATCTGCTTGTGTGCTTGCGCCAACAGTGAAACCTAGAAAAATTGTTGCTGTGTCAATGATGGCCGTGCGCGCCGTTTGAGCCAAACGGTCAACGACACCGCTGACATTCAACAGGTTTCCAAAAAAGAAGGTTCCCAGCAAAGGGATGGAAGCGGGTGCTAGAAAACAGCACAGAAAGAGCCCAATTACGGGAAAAACCAGGAGTTCTTTCCTGGATACGGTGCGAGGGTCGGGCATGTGAATCATTCGTTCTTTTCTAGTGGTTAACAGCTTCATAATTGGAGGCTGAATGATTGGAATCAAGGCCATATAAGAATAAGCTGCGATGGCAATAGGGCCAATTAAATGGGGGGCCAGTTTTGCGGTTAGAAAAATTGAAGTGGGGCCGTCTGCGCCACCGATAATCGCGATGGAGGCCGCCTCTTTGGGTAAAAATCCTAGTGCTAAAGCACTGAGAAGGGTAAAAAAGATCCCCATTTGGGCAGCAGCTCCAAGGAGCATTAATTTCGGTCTTGCCAAAAGAGATGAGAAGTCGGTCATGGCACCTAAGCCAAGGAAAACAATGGAGGGATATACGCCGGTGGTGACACCGAAATATAGGTAGTGAAGGACACTATTTGGTTCATATATACCAAGCCCGAAGCCTTTAAAAAAAGGAACGTTCCCAATCAGGACACCGAAACCGATCGGCAAAAGCAATAACGGCTCGTATTTTTGGGCGATAGCCAGGTAGATAAATAAAATTCCGATACCCCACATGAAAAAATGACGATAGTCGGCCAGGTAATATCCCGTGTTTGTTAAAAACTGAATTAAAAGATCCATTTTTATGTCCTTCTTGTTAGTCGGATATTGGTTGCCAGGAAAACTGTTCTTCACCGGCGGGAATAAGAATGCCGGCTTCTCTTAAACGCCGAATCGTCATATGTGGATCAACAACGCCTATTTCCTTAGTTTTTTTATGGAGAGCAATCAGTGTAAAATTTTCACCAAGGTCTACAGTCCGTTGTATCAATAATTCCGAAGCTTTTTTGAGGTTGTACGGAATTTGCTCCGGACCAGACGCTTCATTCGGTTTTTCTTCTTCCTGTGCTGGGATGTTGTGAGATAGCTTCTTTTCAAAAAGCTCTATGAGGCGAGGAATCATGGAAATAAGAAATGCAAGTACCGATAGTCCGGTGAGTACGATGCAAGCGCCTGCGCCTGCCATGGCCCATCCGTTGGCATGCTCTATGGCTTCTAAACCATACATTGTGACCTCCTGCGAACGAGGTTGTTAAGCAACCTCTTTATAAAGGGTCCCTAAGATTATAAAACACGATTACCTATAAATACAAACCATATAGGCTGCCATGTTGAAATAAAAAAGTCAATGACAAAACAGAATGTTACTATACCACGGGCAACCTGTTGCTATAGATAAACCGGTTGTTGACTTAAGGAATCCAATCATCGTAGTTAATAACCGCCATAAACAGAATCCCCCTTTTACTTTTTTAGTCAACATTTACCGGATATCGATAGGAATGAAGATTTTTGAAAGCCTTGAAATGGTATCGGTATGGTTCATCAGCATTTCATGCTGATTGAAAACCATACGGTAATTGAAAATATTGCCTTGGGATCTTTTCGTTCACCAAGGGTGTTTCCTAAAAAAAGAATTCGACAGCGGATTCTCTCTTTTTCAGAAAAATTCAATTTCGATATTAATCCCGAGAAAAAAATATGGCAACTCTCGGCAGGAGAGCAACAACGGGTAGAGATTATCAAAGCGCTCGTTAATGGGGCCAGGTTGTTGATCTTGGATGAGCCAACCTCTGTTCTAACCCCTCAGGAAACCCGGGATTTTTTTCAGATTCTTGAAAAAATGAGAGAAGACGGACAGATGATTATTCTCATAAGTCATAAACTGAATGAGATAAAAAAACTTTGCGACCGTGTGACGGTTCTTCGAAAAGGAAAAGTGGTAGGAAACACGAATACTGGAAACCTGAACAAGCGGGCCCTGGCCCGAATGATGGTGGGACGGGATGTTGCTTTCTCTTTTTCGAGGGAAAAAATGCCAAGAAATGAAAAAGTCTTGGCTCTTGATGACGTCCATGTGGATGGTGACAAAGGGTCTGGGGTTGTCAACGGTGTTTCGTTTGATGTTTACCGCAATGAGATTTTCGGTATCGCCGGTGTTTCAGGAAATGGTCAAAGAGAACTGGTTGAAGCGATTACCGGGCTCAGAACCGTAGCCCGAGGCCGGATAATAGTCAACGATATCGATGTCACCAACCAATCGCCAAGAAAGATTCACAACAACGGTGTCTCTCATGTGCCGGAGGAGCGGATTCGATTTGGAATCGCACCGAATTTGTTCCTCTACGAAAACGCAATTCTTAAGCAACACCGCCAAAAAAATTCTCTCGACGTGCTTTTCTTGCCTATAACCGCATCAAGGCGCATACACGGCAGTTGATCAAAGATTTTCAGGTTGTCACCCCCTTGATCAATATTCAAACAAAAAACTTGTCCGGTGGGAACATTCAAAAACTGATTCTCGGCCGTGAGATTTCGGACAAACCAGACCTTTTGGTTGCGTCCCATCCTACCTATGGTCTGGATGTGGGTGCCACTGAGTACCTCCGCAACCAATTGCTTAATCGTAGGACTGACGGCGGTGCCGTGCTTTTGGTCTCCGAGGATTTGGACGAAATCTTCGAGTTATGCGATCGAATCGCTGTTATTTTCAAAGGTCGTTTCATGGGAATACTGGAAGCGGATGATTCCCGGATCGAGGATATCGGGTTGATGATGGTCGGCACCAAAAAAATCAGCGGGGAAGGTGTTGATGCCTCACCTTAAAGTAACGGATCGGGGGCAAATTTCAGCCTTCGGCACTTTTGTAAGCCTGGTTTTTGCATTGGTCGCCGGC
>DAOWNV010000015.1 GCA_030642405.1 Desulfosarcina sp. | reverse complement strand
ATCGCAACTGGTCAACAAGTCGGTAGCGTAGGGGCTTTTAGAAACGGATATGGAATTTAGGCTTTGCCGGTGTCTTTCTTGTCTTTCTTGTCTTTTTTGGCTGGAGCCTGTGGGGTGCCTGTCTGCATCAATCCGGAAACGCTGGCCCTATTAACCTTTACTCGCACCTTCTCCGCAATCTCCACGGTAAGCGTTGTTTCCGAAATACCGGTGATTCTGCCATGAAGACCGCCGTTGGTGATAATTCGATCTCCGGTTCTCAGATTCTCAATCATCCCGCGGTGTTCTTTGGTTTTTTTCTGTTGAGGTCGAATCAGCAGAAAATAGAAAATAACGAACATGAGAATCAGCGGAATGAACGACGTAAATCCTCCCGAACCGCCGCCGGCTCCTCCTTGTCCCATTGCATAAGCGATATTGATCATCGGTGCGTAAACCTCCTGTAGTTGAAAGTGGCGCTGATATACTGCAAATAAGTTGTCTCGTCAATATCCATCATTGTACGGATGTGTGTTCTTCCGGAGCCTGTTTTATATCGTACACAACTTCTATCTGGCCGGGAACCAAATCCTTCCTGGCGATGATGGTTATCGAGATAGCTCTTTTTTCCTCTAACTCGCTTAGTTCTTTTCGCTTGCGGTTAAGCAGGTAAGTGGCTACCGGTGCAGGCAGTTGTGCGGTGACCTGCCGGATTTCGCCCTTCAAGGTGCCCAGCTTCAGCTTTCTTAATACGCCCAAACCCTCGGACTCAGCCGATGGAATTTGGCCTTTACCACCACAGTTGGAACAGGTCTCCATGCTACCGAAGTCGATGGACGGACGCAGTCGTTGGCGAGAAAGTTCCAACAGACCGAATTTGGAAATTTTACCTATTTTTACCCTGGCCCGATCCTGTTTCATACCGGCACGCAGGGTTTTTTCTACCTGGTTGCGGTGTTTTTGATCGCGCATGTCGATGAAATCGATAACAACCAAACCTCCCAGGTCCCTGATCCGGAGTTGACGCGCGATTTCCGGAGCGGCTTCCAGGTTGGTCATCAACGCGGTTTCTTCAATGTTTTTTTTCTGGGTGCCTTTGCCGGAATTTACATCGATGGCCACCAAAGCTTCTGTTTTTTCAAGAACCACTGAACCGCCGGATTTCAAGGCGACACGATTGTCGAAAATGGTGGCAATCTGATCTTCAAGCTGAAACCGGGTAAAAATCGGTTTGTCCGATTTATGTAGCCTGACTATTTGGGTTTGTTTAGGGGCGATCATTTGAATGAAGCTTTTCACCTCCTGGTAAACCGTTTCATCATCAATGAGAATTTCCTTGATATCGGGTGTAAAATGATCGCGAATGGAGCGTACAGCCAAATTGCGGTCTTTGTATAGTGTTGCCGGCGCCGATGCTTTGACGGCTCGGGAGGTGATGCTTGTCCAAAGGCGCAAAAGATATTGAACATCTTTTGCCAGTTTGGTTTTCGTGCAACCCTGGCCGGCAGTACGAATAATAATTCCGTACCCATCCGGCAAATTGATTTTTTCCAAGATCTCTTTTAGCCGGTTTCGCTCTTCCTCATCTTCTATTTTGCGGGAAATCCCCAGGTTCGAACTCCCAGGCATCAATACTGCGTAGCGACCGGGTAGTGAGATGAAGGTGGTGAGCATGGCCCCCTTTTTCATGATGGGATCCTTTGCCACCTGCACCATCAGCTCCTGTCCTCTTTTTACGATGTTTTGTATGGTTTTATTGCTGCTGGGGGGGTCCTGAAAATAGTCGCTGTGAATTTCCTGTTTTTGTAAAAAGCCGTGGCGTTCAGCCCCGAAATCTACAAAAACAGCTTGGAGACTCGGTTCAACCCGAGTGATGATTCCTTTATATACATTGCTGTGCAGAATTTCCTTAGATGCATTTTCTATGTGAAATTCTTCTAGGCGACTGTCTTTGACAATGGCGAGCCTGACTTCTTCAGGATCAACCGCATTGATTAAAATTTTGCTAGTCATTCGTGAAAGTGATTTCTTTTATGTGAGAAGCGGATTATTTATAAATTCCAATAAATAAAGAATTGTTAGGAGCAAGTCAACGGAATTTTATGCTTTGTTCGGAAAAAATGGGATGACAATCCGGTAATAAATCGAACGGTTCATGTAACCATGCGGCTTTATGTGGTGTTACCGGCCGTTTATCCCTTCTTGATCTTTACAGGGCTTTGTGGCATGAGGATGCACTGGTGGTTCACTGACAAGCCCGATATCTGTTGCCTATCCGGAAATGGCTATTTTGCCCGATATCTGCGTTATGTTTCATCCCTCGTCACTGCTGAGTATCAGCCCTTACACGGCATACGGCACCCGCAAAAGCGGTATTATTAGGGATTGGCAAGACTTGATCCCGAGCCTGTTGCGAAACCGTCCAAACATGCGACTATATGCACTTTAAACAAAACGAATTAGGAAACTCCATGGAAGAACGGTATCATCCTCAGAAAATCGAATCCAAGTGGCAAAACCGATGGCGGAAGGACAAATTGTTCAAAGCCGTCGAGGTTCCTGAACAGAAAAAATATTACCTGATGGAAATGTTTCCCTATCCATCAGGCAAAATCCATATGGGGCATGTGAGAAATTACACCATTGGCGACGTTGTGGCCCGTTATAAAAGGATGCGCGGGTACAACGTTCTTCATCCCATGGGATGGGATGCCTTCGGCATGCCGGCGGAAAATGCGGCGATTGCCAACAACACCCACCCGGCCAAATGGACCTACGAGAATATCGATACCATGCGGGCCCAGCTTAAACGGCTGGGATTCTCCTACGATTGGGAAAGGGAACTGGCCACCTGTCAACCTGAATACTACCGCTGGGAGCAGTGGCTTTTTCTCAAGATGGTAGAATTGGGAATGGCTTATCGCAAAGAATCCTTTGTAAACTGGTGCGAACCGTGCCAGACCGTTTTGGCTAACGAACAGGTTGAGGTGGGAATGTGTTGGCGCTGTGGTAAACCGGTCCGTCAGAAAAAATTGTGGCAGTGGTTTTTCAAAATAACCGATTTTGCCGAAGACCTTTTGGTTCACTGTGACATGTTGCCCGGTTGGCCGGACAAGGTCACCACAATGCAACGAAACTGGATCGGAAAAAGTGTAGGCGCGGAAATCCGTTTCCCATTGGAAGGAAGTGATTCCGTGATCCCTGTTTTTACCACCCGGCCGGACACGATTTTTGGAGCTACCTTCATGTGTTTGGCCCCCGAGCATCCTCTGGTTGCAGAGCTGGCTGAAGGAACGGATCAGGAGGAGATCGTCGAATCGTTTGTCGAGCGAATTTCTCTGCAGGAGCGTTCCAGCAAGGCCATTGAAACATATGAGAAGGAAGGTGTGTTTATCGGTGCCCATTGCTTAAACCCCATGAATGGACGACGCATGCCTATCTTTACGGCCAATTTTGCCCTCATGGAGTACGGTACCGGTGCCGTTATGTCGGTTCCGGCCCACGACCAGCGCGATTTCGATTTTGCCGGAAAATACGACCTGCCTGTGGTTGTGGTAGTGAATCCGCCGGATGAAACATTGGATGGAGGCACCATGGAGGCGGCGTACACCGGCGAAGGAATGATGGTCAACTCCGGGGCGTTCGACAATATGGGCAACAAAGATGCCATCGAGGCTATTGTGGGAAAGATGGAACAAGAGGGAATCGGAAAGAAGATGGTCAGCTTCCGGTTGAGGGACTGGGGGATCTCAAGACAGCGCTACTGGGGAGCTCCCATCCCCATGATCCATTGCGAAAGCTGTGGTATCGTTCCCGTTCCAGAAGAGGATTTGCCGGTCGTTTTGCCTGAAACGGCAAATATGCTCGAAGGGGGACGTTCGCCCTTGCCGACGTTAGCGGAATTTGCAAAAACCAGATGCCCTAATTGCGGGAGGGAGGATGCCCGCCGGGAAACGGACACCATGGATACCTTTGTGGAGTCGTCTTGGTATTTTCAGCGATACTGCAGCCCCCGTTGCGATTCGGCGATGTTCGACAAAGATGCAGTTAAATACTGGATGCCGGTGGACCAGTATATCGGTGGAGTGGAGCACGCCATTTTGCACCTTCTTTATTCCCGCTATTATACCCGAGTTCTTGAGTCATTGGGGTTGGTTACCTTTAAAGAGCCGTTTACCCGGTTGCTCACCCAGGGAATGGTTTGCAAGGAAACCATGGCATGTCCGGAGCATGGCTTTCTATTTCCCGAACAGGTTCGGGAAACGGATGATGCTCAGAAATTATGTGGTAAGTGTGGACAACCAATCATCGTTGGACGTGTTGAGAAAATGTCCAAATCCAAGAAAAACGTCATCGACCCCAATATTTTGCTTGAACAATACGGAGCTGATACAACACGCCTTTTTTGCCTGTTTGCCGCTCCACCTGAACGGGACTTGGAATGGAGTAACCAGGGCGTGGAGGGCAGCTACCGCTTTTTGCAGCGCGTATGGCGTTTGACAATGAAATGGCTGCCCTTGTTGAAAGAGGCATCACCGGACAGTATAGACCTACAAACAATGTCTGCCGACGAGAAAGAGTTGTATCGTAAAACCCATGCAACGATCAAACGGGTGACACAGGACATTGAGGCGCGGTTTCATTTCAATACGGTCATCAGTGCCGTGATGGAGTTGGTCAATGCCATGCAGTCCATGGATAGCATCGATGCCGGGTCGTGTCGATTCGGTGTTATGCATTTTGCGACAGAGACGACTATCCTCCTTTTATCTCCCATTGTACCCCATTTTTGTGAAGAACTGTGGGAAGCGCTGGGACACGACAAGAGTGTTTTGTTGAACTCCTGGCCGACGTTCGATGATGCTGCGACGGTAAAAGATGAGATTGAAGTCGTTATTCAGGTGAATGGAAAATTGAGGGGCAGGTTTACAGCCTCACTCGCCGATGATGAGAAGGTGTTGAAAGAGACGGCGTTAGCCGATGAAAAGGTTGTCCGCTTTATCGGGTCGAAGCCTGTTAAAAAGGTGATTGTCGTAAAAAATAAGCTCGTAAATATTGTTATTTAAAATTAATAACTTTTATTTATTGGAAACCTAATGGCAAATCAGACGAGAATTGTCTGTTTAACTGCGGTGCTGGTAACGGTGATTTCAGCCTGCGGTTACCACTTTGCAGGAGGCGGGAGCCTGCCGGCTGGTGTCAGTCAGGTGTTTATTCCCATGTTTGAGAACCGGTCGTCTGAAACGGGCGTGGAGAGCCGTTTCACCAACGATTTGCTTTTTGAATTTACCCGACACCGTAAGGAGAGCATCGCTTCGGACAGATCATCCGCCGATGGGATCCTAAATGGTACGATTGCCTCTTTGTTCGTGGATAATGTTTCAATGGCAACTGTATCGGTAGCGGTGGAGCGCCGGGTAACCTGTGTAATGAGATTGCAGATGGTGTCGCCGGACGGGAGAATTGTTTGGGCGTCGGGAAATATCGTGGAGTCTCATGCCTATTCGGTAGCAGATGGAAATAAAACGGCAACGGATCAGAACAAATCTGATGCCATTGCCGTGGTTTCCAAAAAAGTGGCTGAAACGGCCTTCAACAGGCTGACGGATGATTTTTAAGATTGAAGAACCTGCTCGGAAGCCGGATGCACAAGATTGCTTTCCTTTTATGACGTCTTTATTAAAAGATGTATATTGGGAACAATCTGCCTACTGGGCGTTGACCTGCCGCGAGAGACGGGAAACTTTTCGTGCGGCGGTCTTTTTGTGGAGGACTCCTTTTTTCGCCGCATTGTCGATGACGGACTTGGCTGCGTTGAGACGTTCAACGGCATCATCCGCATTTTCGTCTACGGCAAGACGCACATCTTTGACGACATTTTTAACACGTGTTGTAACTGCTTTGTTTCGCAAGCGACGACGTTCGTTTTGTACGGCTCGCTTCAGTGCTGATTTATGGTTGGCCACCTTCTCTTACTCCTTTCAGGAATTGATAGAAAAACACAAAACTCCTTTATGTCTAAAAAGATGGAGTAAGTCAATAACTTTTAAAAAAGAAAATCCCACTTTTGGCTTCAAAATCAGATAATCCCACACCAACAGAAAACCAAAATGTCACCAGGGCTGCCGGTGTCGTTGGGGCTGCGACCCTGCTCAGCCGTATTTTCGGTTATATTCGGGACATGGTGTTTGCCTCTTTTTTTGGTGCAGGTATGGCCGCAGATGCATTCATTGCTGCTTTCCGGATCCCCAATTTGTTACGACGACTTTTTGGTGAAGGGTCCCTCAGCATAGCTTTCGTACCCGTTTTTACTGAGATCATGGTCAAAGACAATCGTGAAGACGCCATGCGTCTTGCCGTGAGTGCACTAAAGCTGTTATTGGTCAGCCTTACCGTTGTCGCCGTCATTGGTGTTCTTGCCGCCCCGTTGATTATTCAAATCATTGCACCCGGGTTCTCGCAATCGCCGGAAAAATTATTCTTGACCGTCACGTTGACGCGTATCATGTTTCCCTACGTGATCCTGATCGGACTGGTTGCTCTTTGTATGGCGATCCTGAATGTGCTCGGCCATTTTGCCGCCCCGGCCATTGCGCCGGTGTTGCTGAATCTGGCCATGATCGGATCTGTTTTTATCGCTTCCAGGTTCTCCGATTCCGAGACGGTTCGGATCACGGGATTGGCAATCGGCGTTTTGTTGGGTGGTGTTCTTCAGTTAATCTTACAAGCCCCTTACTTGATTAAACATGGTGTTCTGTTTTGGAAAAAGTCCGGTTTATGGCATCCGGCCATGAAAAAAGTAGGTATCCTTATCCTGCCTACGATATTCGGTGCAGCGGTCTATCAGATCAACATTCTTGTGGGAACCTTGCTGGCATCGTTGCTTCCTGCAGGTAGCATTTCCTATCTCTATTATGCGGACAGGCTGGTTCAGTTTCCCCTCGGAATATTTGCCCAGGCAGCTGCAACCGCTGTTTTGCCCAGCTTATCAAGGCAGGCAGCCAATGGTGATCGAAAAGGAATGGGAGAAACATTCGGACATTCCATGAGCCTGGTGTTGTTTATCACCATCCCGGCGATGGTTGGGTTGATCATCCTTAGGGAGCCCATTGTTGCCTTGCTTTTCAAGCGTGGCGCGTTTGACATGAACGCCACCCGATTGACCTCGGATGCTCTTTTGTACTATGCTTTGGGATTATGGGCATTTGCTGCGGTGCGTATCGTCGTTTCTACTTTTTACGCCATGCAGGATACCCGTACACCTGTAATAACAGCAACGATTGCCATCATTGCGAATATTATCTTGGGTGTGGTCCTGATGGGACCGATGAAGCACTGCGGCTTGGCCCTTGCGACATCTCTCTCATCCGTGGTCAATCTCGTGCTCCTTGTGATTGTTCTGAGAAAAAAACTGGGGGTGATTCGGTGGCGTCCCCTTTTTTCCAATTGCATCAAAACACTGGCCGCATCAGGGATCATGGCATGTGTGGTGATTGTGATCTGCCGGTTTTTGATTCCGTTGGAGGGTAGTGTAGGACAGCTCCGTTTGCTGGCGGGTATCGGCGCCGGCGTGATAGGGGGTGCAGTCATTTTTTTCGGTATGTCATGGATGATGAAAATTCCTGAATGGAAAATCGTTGTGGGGTTGATGAAAAGGAGCCTGCTCCGATGATTAATATCCGTCAAAAAATTGGGGTCTTCGGTTTTTTGGCGGTATTTTTGAACTTGATACTATGGATAGTTTTTGGTGACAACGGGTTCATGGAACTGTCCGGCCTGAAGGAAAAAAAACAGCTCGCGGTTCGGAGAAACGAAACATTGGCCGATGAAAATGTACATCTATACCGCATCATTCAGCGGTTGAAGCATGATCCGGCATACATTGAAAGTGTTGCTCGAAACGAGTTGGGGATGGTTGGCAAAAATGACCTTGTCATAGTAGAACCGCAAAATAAGTGAAATGAACATGGATTCAGACAAAACTTTTTTTACGGTTACAATGGCCAAATTATTGAACAGCCAGGGACGGTATGAGGAAGCTTCGAGGATTTACCGCCACCTATTGGACCAGGATCCCGATCAGGTGGATATCAGACAGGCGCTGGAGGCTGCGGTTGACATGATTCCCGTTGTGCATAGGCAATGGGAAAGTATCTCCGGTATGATTGAAAAATGGGTTCGGTTGATTCTTAAACAACGTGAGCTTCGATGTTTACAGCAAATTTGTTTGGATGATGACTGGGTATGAAAAAGAACATTCTTCAAGGAAAAAATATCGTTTTAGGCGTATGCGGTGGGATCGCCGCCTATAAAAGTGTGGAGGTCCTCAGACGTTTGGTGAAGCTCGGAGCAAGTGTCCGGGTGATCATGACACGAAGCGCCACGCAGTTTGTCGGCCCAACGACCTTTGAGGTCCTGTCGGAAAACAAAGTGTGCCTGGATCTTTTCGACGGCGCCGATGACGCCTCCATTCAACACATTGCCTGGGCGGAAGCAGCCCAGGCAGTGGTTGTTGCACCGGCAACGGCCAACATGGCGGCAAAACTGGCCCACGGTATTGCAGATGATGCCATGAGTACCTTTATGCTGGCTGTCACCTCACCGGTGCTGATTTGTCCTTCCATGAATTCCAATATGTTCGAACACCCCGCCCATCAGCGAAATTTAAAGCAGCTGGAGGCGGACGGATGCAGCATTTTATCGCCGGGAGAAGGTGAACTCGCCTGTGGTATAACCGGACCTGGACGTCTGCCCGAACCTTTTGAAATTGTGGATCGGCTGATCAGTCTTTTGACGCCTAATGATTTTTTCGACAAAACGATACTGGTTACTGCCGGTCCCACTCGTGAGCCAATCGATCCGGTGCGTTTTATCAGCAATCCTTCATCGGGAAAAATGGGATATGCCCTTGCCAGGGCCGCCGAATATCGCGGTGCCCGCGTGATCCTTGTCACTGGTCCGGTGAACCTAATGCCGCCATTGAATGTGGAAACGATACCTGTTGCGACCGTGGATGAAATGGCCACGGCGGTTTTTTCCCGGTTAAACGAATCTGATGTGATCGTAAAGGTGGCGGCGGTTTCTGATTATCGGCCTGAAAAAAGTGAAACCCATAAAATAAAAAAGGGAGATGAGGGGATTAAACTGGCGTTGACGCGGACCACCGACATTTTAAAGACAATCGGGCAGCAGAAACGTAAAAATCAGATTTTGGTGGGTTTTGCCGCGGAAACCCAGGATATGGAAGTCTACGCCCGAAAAAAGCTTGAAGAGAAACGTCTGGATTTGATTGCGGCGAACCTTATCGGCCCGCCGGATTCCGGTTTTGGCGCTGATACCAACAGGATGACCCTCTTTTTTTCCGGGGGCCGCAAAATAGCGCTTGATGTGATGGATAAAGATGCTGTGGCACATCTGATTCTGGATCAGGTCGTTGAATTGATGAAAAGCAAAACACAGACATAAACGGACTATGATTGTTGAAAAATCTATGCGTTGAAAACCTGAATAAGGATGTTGCTTTCTGCTCTCTTTCCCAAATCATCCGGGACATTCGGAACAGCCTTTTGTATCTCAAACAAAACGGGTGTACAGGATTTGATTGCTTGCCCGGGAGTATCGAGATCCTGGCGAAGATGAAGATCCCTTTTCCGGTTGGCCCACCCACGAAAGAGACCTTGACCGATATCCGTTCCGATTTGGGGGATTGCAAACGCTGTCCGCTGTGTCACAAAAGGAATAATATCGTATTTGGTGAGGGTGACAAGGACGCTCGACTGGTGTTTGTGGGCGAGGGCCCCGGTTTTCAGGAAGACCGCTCCGGACACCCTTTTGTGGGGGCCGCCGGAGATCTGCTGACAAATATCATTGGTGCTATGAAGCTTTCGCGTGACCAGGTATTCATTCTAAATATCGTCAAATGCCGTCCCCCAAACAACCGAAACCCTGAGGCCGAGGAGATTCGGCAGTGCCTGCCGTTTCTGAAAAGGCAATTGGCGGCTATCCGTCCCCGGATTGTTTGTGCGCTTGGCAAAGTGGCCGCCCATACGCTGCTGGAAACCGAAATACCTATCTCCAGACTCAGGGGCCGGTTCCATGAAATGGACAACATTTTGGTCATGCCCACCTTCCATCCGGCATACCTGCTACGCAACCCCGAAAAAAAAAGAGACGTATGGCACGATGTTCAGCAGATTATGAAGAAACTGGAATCGGTTTAATGAAAAGTAGACTTGCTCCCACTTCTTGCCTATTGACACATCCAACCTGATGGGATTACATAAAAATCTTTTTTGTTCTTGGGTACTAACTATTCAGATGGTAAAACAACGAGTGTAAATGATGACAATGATCGACCCTGAATACCTTGCTTTCGATATTGATGGTGTGATTGCAGATACCATGCAATTATTTATCGATATATTGCGTGATCATTACCAAATCGACTCGGTCCGGTATGAGGATATCACAGCCTACCGACTGGACCAGTGTCTGGATTTGGATGAAAAGGTTCTGGAAGGTGCTCTCAAACAGATTCTCAATGGAGGGTATCAGGTTACCCTGAAAGCCATTCCAGGCGCCGGATCGGTGTTACGAAGAATCGGTAAGACCACAGGGCGTATTTTGATGGTGACAGCTAGATCGGAACCAGGTCCCCTTGATGATTGGATGAGTAATCTTCTCGATGGACAGTACAGTTCAGCAAAAATTGTTGCAACCGGTTCTCATGAGCACAAGACCGAAATCTTGCTTGCGCATGGTGTTCGATGGTTTGTTGAAGATCGCCCGGAAACCTGTGAACTGATTAAAGCGGCAGGCATAGAACCGATTTTGTTCCGGCAGCCATGGAACCGGGAATCTATGGATTTTCTTCATGTTGAATCATGGCTGGAGCTTCAACAAAAGATTGTTTTTCCATGAAATTGCAAAAGCTGACGGAGCAGATTGAACCTTTTCTTAAGGCGTTGTCGTCGGAGAAGGGATATTCCACCCACACTATACGGGCCTATAGACATGATTTATTGGAGTTCGCAAGCTTTGCAAAAAGTGGTGAAGATGGTGGAAAAAAAGCGCAACGAACGTTGGTCATAGATGAGGTTGATGCCCTCACAATCAGGGGATATCTGGGCTTCTTGCATGGAAAAAACGAGAAAGTTACAATTGCCCGAAAATTGTCGACCCTGCGCTCCTTTTTCCGCCATATGGTGAAACACCATCTTGTGGATGAGGATCCCACTGCCGCCATTCTAACACCCAAACACAATCGTAGGATGCCGTCTTATCTGTCAGTGGACGACATGTTCCGGCTGTTGGACCAGACGATGGAGGAAACGGTGCTAGGGTTGCGCAACAGGGCCCTTTTTGAAACCCTATACGGAGCCGGAATCCGGGTGTCCGAACTGACCGGTCTTAACGTGTTCGACGTGGATTTTTCTTCCGGTTGTCTGAGGGTTATGGGCAAGGGTGGACGCGAACGAATTGTGCCGGCGGGAGAGAGGGCGTTGGACCGGATTAGGGCATACAGAGATCGACTTTTGAACAAGACCGGGATTGGTGTTGTGGACGACGCCCCACTTTTTCTGAATAAAAACAAAGGCCGTTTAAGCTCTCGATCCGTTGGGAGGATTCTGGAAACCCTGATTCGTAAATGCAGCCTGGCGGTGCCCATCTCCCCTCATGGTCTCAGGCATAGTTTTGCCACACACATGTTGGATGCGGGCGCAGACCTGAGGACGGTGCAGGAGTTGTTGGGTCATAAAAGTCTGTCGACAACACAAAAATACACTCATGTGAGTATCGATCGCCTCATGGCCGCCTATGACAAGGCGCATCCCAGGCGGTAAAGAAAGGATCGAATAGTTGTCATGTTACATCCGGATTCGGAATATCCATTGAGATTTCATGGGACGACCATTTTGGCTGTCAAAGGGGAAAATCGAGTCGTGATGGCCGGTGACGGCCAGGTTACCCTGAACAATACCGTGATAAAACACAGTGCAAAAAAGGTTCGACGCATTTACAACGAAACCATTTTGGTCGGGTTCGCCGGAGCTACTGCCGATGCCCTGACTTTGACCGAAAAGCTGGAGCAGAAGCTCGAACGCTATAATGGGAATTTAACACGTTCTGCTGTAGAGCTGGCCCGGGATTGGCGGGCGGATAAGTACCTGCGCCGTTTGGAGGCATTGATGATTGCAGTGGACGGAACTTCCATGTTGTTGATATCGGGAAGCGGTGATGTCATAGAACCCGACGAGGGCCTTGTGGCCATCGGCTCCGGTGGTGTTGCCGCCCAAGCTGCGGCAACGGCACTGATCCGAAAGACGGAACTGGATGCCCGTGAAATTGTTGAAACGGCTATGAAAATTGCTGCTTCTTTGTGCGTATACACTAACGATAGAATTACCATTGAAGAGATCTGAACATGAAGGATTTAAAGCCCGTCGAAATTGTCGCTGAATTGGATAAATATATCATCGGACAGGATGCGGCCAAACGTTCGGTTGCCATTGCCCTGAGAAACCGGTGGCGTCGAAGGCAGGTGCCCGATTCGTTAAAAGATGAGATCGCGCCCAAAAACATTATTCTCATTGGCCCTACCGGTGTCGGAAAAACAGAGATTGCCAGACGACTCTCCAGCCTCAGCGATTCCCCGTTTTACAAGGTGGAAGCATCCAAGTTCACAGAAGTGGGATATGTGGGTAGGGATGTTGAATCCATGGTGCGTGACCTGCTGGAATTGACGGTTAACAAGGTACGTTCAGAGCAGCAGGAAGCGGTGAAGGAGAGGGCCTATCAGATTGCAGAGGAACGTATGCTGGATCTGTTACTGCCCAAAGCAGACAATAAGGGACCGGAAACTGCGGGTGAAGGTGGTCTTGAAGTTGTGACCTCTCCATCGGATACAACTTCCTCTACGAGGGAAAAGCTGCGTAAAATGTTGAAGGCCGGTAAACTGGACAGCCGGTATGTTGATCTGGATGTGGCAGAGCGAGGTATGCCCATGGTCGAAATTTTTTCCAATGTGGGCATGGAGGAGATGGGGATCAATTTCAAAGATATGTTGGGACCTTTGATGCCCAAAAACACGCGAAGGAGAAAAATCAAGGTGCCGGAAGCCATGAAGGTGATGGTGGCCGATGAGGCACAGAACCTGGTGGATATGGATAAAGCCGTTCGGGATGCAGTCACTAAAGTGGAACAGGCCGGCATTATTTTTTTGGACGAGATCGACAAGATTGCAGGAAATGGCAAGGGGCATGGTCCTGATGTTTCCAGGGAGGGTGTTCAGCGGGATCTTTTGCCCATTGTAGAGGGATCAACGGTGAATACAAAGTACGGGCCGGTGAAGACCGACCATATTTTGTTTATTGCATCCGGTGCGTTTCACACGATCAAACCTTCTGACCTGATTCCGGAACTCCAGGGCAGGTTTCCCATCAGGGTTACCCTGGATGCACTCAACAGAAAAGATTTTTTTCGTATTTTAACCGAACCGAAAAACGCACTTCTTCTTCAATATATCGCTTTGCTGAAAACTGAAAATGTGGATCTGGTTTTCTCCGACAATGCCGTTAAGCAAATCGCCGAGATCGCTGAAGAGGTGAATCAACGAACTGAGAACATCGGTGCCAGGCGCTTGCACACCCTTATGGAACGCCTTCTGGAAGATATCCTTTTCGATGCCCCGGATGTGACTGAACCTAAACTGGACGTGGATGCAAACTACGTGGCGGATAAACTTAAAGCGATCAAAGATGATGAGGATTTGAGTCGATATATTTTATAAGGGCATACCAATGACATTAGAAACAGCCTTTCCGGATTCCACTGTCGCGGACATCCTCATCGAAGCCCTTCCCTATATCCGGCAATTTTCAGGTATGACCGTTGTCGTAAAATATGGCGGGCATGCCATGGTGGATGAGCAGCTCAAGATCAATTTCGCCAGGGACATCACCTTGCTGAAGTTTATCGGCATCAATCCGGTCGTCGTGCATGGGGGCGGACCGCAAATCAACCAGGTGTTGGATCAGATGGGGATCCGTCCCCGGTTTGTCAGGGGGATGCGGCTTACAGACGGCCCGACCATGGACGTGGTGGAAATGGTATTGGGTGGAAAAATCAACAAGGAGATTGTTGCTCAGATCAATCTGCAGGGGGGCAAGGCAGTTGGCCTCAGCGGCAAGGATGGTGGTTTGATTGAAGCCAAGAAAATGAAAATCGTTCATCAGGCCGATGCGGACAGCCCTCCGGAAATCATCGATCCGGGCATGGTGGGCGAGGTAACGAAGATCAATCCTGATATAATCCATACCCTTTCCCAAAAGGGGTTTATTCCCATCATTGCACCGGTGGGCGCCGGGATACGGGGGGAGACTTACAACATCAATGCGGATTTGGTTGCCAGTCATGTTGCTACAGCCCTTAGCGCCGGCCGCCTCTTTTTGTTGACGGACGTCGACGGGGTCCTGGATTCGGCAGGGGAAATGATATCTTCCATCGATGCAGAGACTATCAGTCGTATGATTGGCGATGGAAGTATCAGCGGAGGAATGATTCCCAAAATCGAATATGCCCTTCATGCGATACGAAACGGGGTGCAAAAGGTGCCCATTATCAATGGAAAGCGTCGTCATGCGATTTTGTTGGAGTTGTTTACGGACAAGGGGATAGGGACGGAAGTGACGGAATAGGGCGCCCGACAGGAAAGGGCCTCTTACGCCCCGGACCAAAGTCTTTTGCTGTGAAATCTGAACTGAGAATGAAAACCGAGAACTCTTTTTTTGGAGAAAAAAATGTCCGATACCATCATGCATACGGCAGACAAGGTGATGGCCGCCACTTATAAACGATTCCCAATCGTGCTTGAGCGGGGAGAGGGATGTTTGGTCTGGGACACCGATGGCCGGCGATATGTGGATTTTGTTGCCGGTATTGCGGTTTGCAGTCTGGGACATGCCCACCCGCGTATTGCCGAAACGGTAGCGAACCAGGCCGGAAAATTGGTGCATGTGTCCAATTTATACTACACCATTCCTCAGACCGAGCTGGCTCAGATGCTAGTGGAAAAGTGCTTTGCCGACCGTGTTTTTTTTTGCAACTCCGGTGCCGAAGCCAATGAAGCTGCCATCAAACTGGCCCGAAAATATTTTAAGGATCAAGGAAAGACGGAGCGATTCCACATTATTTCCATGGAAAAGTCCTTCCACGGTCGGACCATGGCCACATTGTCCGCTACCGGTCAGGACAAAATAAGAAAAGGATTCGATCCTGTGCTGGGCGGTTTTTCTTTTGTTCCATTTAACGATATCGATGCTTTAAAGGCTGTTGTTGATGAACAGACCTGTGCCGTAATGCTGGAGCCGATCCAGGGAGAGGGCGGTATCCGTTGCCCGGATTCCGGCTACCTGCAGCAGGTTCGGCAGATCTGCGATAAAAACGGTGCTTTGATGATTTTAGACGAAATTCAAACGGGCATGGGACGCACGGGAAAGCTTTTTGCCCATGAACATTACGGGGTGACACCGGATATCATGACATTGGCCAAAGCCATGGCCAATGGACTTCCCATCGGCGCCATGCTGGCCACCGAAAAAGTGGCGGCTGCCTTCGGATTCGGCGCACATGCGACTACCTTCGGCGGCACTCCCCTGGTGAGCTCTGCTGCCATAGAGACGCTGAAAATTATGGATGAGGAAAAATTACCGGGTCGTGCAGAGGAAGTGGGGGCGTACTTCACAGATGCTTTGGTTAGGCTCAAGCAAAAACATACATGTATTGCTCAAGTAAGAGGAAAAGGGCTTTTGTTGGGGATTCAATTGAACGAACCGGCCGATGGACTGGTCCCTGTGCTGATGGAAAAGGGTTTCTTGGTCAATTGCGTTCAAGGCGACACTTTGCGTTTCACCCCCCCACTGATAATCGACAAAAAGGAGATTGACGAGCTTGTTCACTGTTTGGATGAGGTGCTGAAATAGATCTTAACGAAAAGCCTGTTTTGGCTGCAATAATTAAATCCGGTATTCCGGCAATTCGGTGATCAATCGGATAGGAGATAGGAATTGTGTCTGACAAAATTAACAAAGTAGTACTGGCATATTCAGGTGGTCTGGATACGTCGGTGATTTTACGGTGGCTCATTGAAACATACGACTGTGATGTAGTGGCCTTTTCAGCGGATATCGGTCAGGTTGATTCCCTTAACAATGTGGAAGCAAACGCCATGAAAACCGGGGCAATCAAGACCTATGTGGACGATTTGAAGGAAACTTTCGTGAAAGATTACGTGTTCCCGGCATTTCGCACCAATGTAATTTATGAAGGGCAGTACCTGTTGGGAACAGCCATTGCTCGTCCACTCATTGCCAAAAGGCAGATGGAGATCGCCGCATTGGAAGGGGCGGACGCGGTCAGCCATGGCGCCACCGGAAAGGGAAACGATCAGGTCCGTTTCGAACTGGGGTATTATGCCATCGATCCGGATATTAAAATTATCGCTCCCTGGCGTGAATGGGACCTGAACTCACGAACAGCACTGATGGCGTTTGCGAAAAAGCACACTATCCAGGTTCCCACCACACATGCCAAACCATACAGTACAGACGGAAACCTTCTGCATATCAGCTATGAAGGGGGCATATTGGAAGATCCCTGGGCAGCTCCTCCCGATGATATTTTTACATTGACCGTTTCCCCCAAGGATGCACCGGGTACTCCAGAGATCATTGAAGTTACTTTTGCCGGTGGTGATCCGGTGGCCATAAACGGAAAAACCCTTTCACCGGCCGATCTGCTAAAAGAACTCAACCGGTTTGGTGGCAAGCACGGAATCGGACGGATCGATATCGTCGAAAACCGTTTTGTGGGGATGAAATCACGTGGTGTGTATGAAACACCGGGCGGAACAATTTTACGATTGGCTCATATGGCTATGGAATCCATCACCATGGACCGGGAGGTGATGTATCTGCGCGATTCCCAGATTCCTCGTTACGCCCAACTTGTTTACAACGGATTCTGGTTTTCTCCGGAGATGGAAGTTTTGCAGGGTATGATCGACAGCACCCAGAAAAATGTTTCCGGTGTTGTGCGGCTTGAACTGTACAAGGGGAACTGTACGGTTCAGGGGCGCAAATCGGAACACTCTTTGTACAGTGAAGCACACGCAACTTTTGAGGATGACAATGTTTACAGCCAGGCTGATGCCGAAGGGTTTATCAAGCTCAATGCTCTGCGACTGCGTATCAGAAAGTTGATGGAACGGAAAAGATAGGGCCGATCATGACGGAAAAACCATGGGATGGAAGGTTTTCGGAAAAGACGGATGCGCGTGTTGAGGCCTTCACCTCTTCTATTGCATATGACCGGAGGCTTTACCCCTACGATATCGCAGGCAGCATCGCCCATTGTAAAATGCTGGCCAAGGTCGGTGTGATCACTGATGATGAGGCTGTCCAACTGGTGGAAGGGTTGGGCATTGTAAAACGGGAACTGGATCGGGGCGAATTTGTTTTCCATGACAGCCTGGAAGACATTCACATGCACATAGAAGCGAGGCTTTTGCAGGTTGCGGGGAGGGTGGCGCAAAAGCTTCACACGGCCCGTAGTCGTAACGACCAGGTGGCGCTGGACGTTCGGATGTTCCTGCGGGACGAAACCCGGCAGACCATCGACTTGCTTCAGCAAATGAGGTCGGCGTTGGTCGACATTGCAGGTGGCCACCTGGATGTAGTGATGCCGGGCTACACGCATACCCAGCGGGCGCAACCGGTGCTGTTTGCCCATCACATGATGGCCTATTACGAGATGTTCACCCGGGACCAAGATCGTTTTGCCGATTGTCTGAAACGGATGGATGTGATGCCGTTAGGTTCTGCCGCCCTGGCCGGTACCACCTATCCCATTGATCGGGACTATGCCGCACAACTGCTGGATTTTCCTAGCGTAAGCCCGAACAGTATGGATGCCGTTTCGGATAGGGATTTCGCTATGGAGTTTCTCTCGGCCGCCGGCATAAGCATGGTTCATCTAAGCCGATTTTCCGAGGAGTTGGTGCTGTGGTCCACCTCTGAATTCGGTTTTATTACCCTGTCAGATGCCTTTTCCACGGGCAGCAGTATCATGCCACAGAAGAAAAATCCTGATATTCCAGAGATTGTGCGCGGCAAAACAGGAAGGGTGTTTGGGGCGCTGGTTTCTTTACTAACCTTGATGAAAGGTCTTCCCATGGCCTACAATCGAGATATGCAAGAGGATAAGGAACCGTTGTTCGATGCGGTGGATACGCTCAAGGCGTGCCTCTCCATCAATGTGCAGATGATTCCCCGGATCACCGTAAATGCTGAAACCATGCGAAAGGCCGCATCCGTCGGTTTTCTGAACGCCACGGATATGGCTGACTACCTGGTTGGTCGTGGAATGCCGTTTCGAAAAGCCCATGCCTGCGTGGGAAATGCAGTGGCTTATGCACTGGATGTGGGAAAGGAACTTGACCAGTTGAACCTTGCAGAGCTCAAGCAGTTTTCGCCATTGATCAAAGATGATTTATTCGATCACCTTACTGTTGAACACATGATCGACCGGAGAAAGAGCCGGGGAGGGACTTCCAGGGAAAACGTGGAAAGAGCCATCTTAGAAGCCGGAAAGGTGTTATCGGAAAAGGCGTGATACAAATACGATCACAAGCTGCTGTGGAAAAATGGATGTTGATCGGCCTTATTGGGTTGATCGGATTGATTTTTATCGGCTGCGGGATCAAAGGGCCACCTGTTCCGCCGCAGCAGCCATCCGTGTCGGCCGTAGAGAACCTCGACTATGAAATTTCCGGTTCGTCGGCGCGTTTGTCATGGTCCCTCGCAGTGCCTCTTTCTGTGGAATTGGCCAAAAACGCTGCGTTCGGCCTTTTCCGATCTCGGTCTT
>DAOWNV010000096.1 GCA_030642405.1 Desulfosarcina sp. | reverse complement strand
GGCTTTTGAAAAGTTCTATGGTTTTTCCGCAGCAGGGGCAGGGAAATGGTCCCATATTCTCCACCAGACCCACGATTTCCAAATTGACATTCCGGCAAAAATTGATCGACTTTCTAACGTCGGCCAGAGCTATATCTTGCGGCGTGGTGACGATCAACGCCTTGGCACCGGTAATGAGCTGGGCGATGCTTAATGGTTCATCACCGGTTCCAGGGGGTGAGTCGACAATAAGAAAATCCAGTTCACCCCAGTTGATATCACCAATAAACTGTCGAATCACTCCGGTTTTGGCAGGCCCCCGCCAAATCACCGCTTGGTCGGGATCCGTCATCAGCGACTGCATGGAAACCACTTTCAGGTGGTCTCCCACTTTTTTTGGAACCGCCTTTTTGTCATCTGAGACATCCAGCAATCCTTTGATGCCCATCATTCCCGCAATGCTGGGCCCGTGCAGATCCACATCAAGAAGGCCGGTGGAAAACCCTTTTTGGGCCAATGACACAGCAAAATTCGTTGAAAAACTGGACTTCCCCACGCCACCTTTTCCGCTCATAACAATGATCTTATTTTTGATTTTTGAGAGAGCATCATTTATGTTTTGATCCTGCGCATTCGGTGCGTTTTGGCCTGAACCGCAACTTGGGTCAGTACCGTTTATAGTAGATTGGTTAGTACTCATTTTTTCTTCTTCCTTGTTTTGAAAAATCTTGTGCAACAACCCATTGTCTAAAAAAATGCAAAACTACGCGTTAAGAGGACGGTGGAATTATCGTAAACAGGCTTTCATCCATCGGGGCATTGGCTTGGTATCGCTCCAATGAAAGCGATACACGTCTTCCGGATTCTGCGAACAGGTAAATATGAACCGGCAACACAAAGCCGTTTATCGTCTGGAGTCCCTGTACAGTCACCGAATGGATTGGTTTTTCGTTTTTGTCGAACCATTCTGATCGAATCGGCTTCATGGAGGAATTATAAAAAATACGCTGTCTGACCTTTCCCAGACGATCGACGAAGGTCAAATAGGTTCCGTCCTCCTCCTTCTCACTATTTTGTTGTATATATTGCGCAAAAAAACGGTCATTCATGGGAATCCGCCCGACCATCAGTTCCAATAATTCTTCTACCGTAACATCCACTTTAATGGCACGATGCAGATTACCGTCGCCAAAACGCTTTTTATAGTATTCATTAGATGGATGCATGACAAAAAAAAGATGTTTTCCATTCCCGGCAAACGTTCCAGCCGATCCGCCGAACGGCGCAAACATGTCTACTCTTATATGATCAGTCAGCCGACCGGCCATGGCTGCGCGGAAGGATTGTGATGGATGATTCGGTTGAGACAAGATGATTTTTGCCACACATTTGAATTGTGTCAGATCGATGTTGGTTCTTCTAAGCCGAACCACCTCTTGTTCTGCAACCCAGTCCCGGTCAGGACTTATGGAGGAGAACCTTGAGCATGCGGTTAGAAAGAATACCAACATGGCGGTCAACACGGCGAGCCAAGTGAACATCCAATGCCGGGGCTGCAGAAAAAAAAGTTGCATCATTGTTTCAGCAGCCGAATTTTCTTAATCACGGAGGCTTTATCGGTATTTCCGCTTTCAATGGACTGTTGATAGCTTTGCAGAGCTTTTTGTTTCATTCCGAGTTTGCTGTATACATCCCCCAAATGTTCTTTGACGATGGGATCATCGGGGACCAAACTTGCCGCCAGTTCCAATAACGGCAACGCTTTATCATATTGTTCCTTTTTATAATACACCCAGGCAAGGCTGTCGGTGATGTATCCGTCACCAGGTTTTTTTTCCAATGCTCTCCTGATCATCTTTTCAGCCTCGTCAAGCTTTATCCCCATATCTGCGTATGTGTATCCCAGATAATTCAATGCATTGGCATTTTCCGGATCCAGAACGAGGACCTTTTGCATGGCAGCGATGGAGTCATCCTTTAGTCCTTGTTTGTCATAAATCACACCCAATCGAAAATAAAGACGTGCATGCTTTTGATCCAGTTCAAGACCAGCCCTCAGCTCTTTCTCGGCATTTTCATAATCCTCCACCTGTTCGTAAAAAGAACCCAAATAGAGTCTGAATTCAGGATCTTGAGGATCCTTTTCAATGGCTTGTAAAAGAAATGCAATGGCAGCTTTATTTTGATCCAGCTCCTGGTGCAAAAGTGCCGCATGAATCACTGCATTTTGAAAAAATCTTGAGTCCGGTTCCACCTTTTTAAATTGATCGATCGCTTCTTTTTGTTCCCCCAACCCATCCAGGGTAATCCCTGAAAGGTACAACAGGTCTGAGCTGTTAGGGGCCCCTGACAGCATTCCCTCAACTATTATGCCGGCATCCTCGAAATTCCTTACATCGATGTAATCCCTTACCAGAGTGCGAATAACCATTGGATCGGAAAGGCTCATACGGCCTAAAGCGGAAAGGACCTGATCCGCCTCCGCATACATCTTCTGCAAATAGTAATTTTTTCCCAGGGCCATCCTGGCTTGGATATTCTTGTGGTTTTGCTTGAGCACCTCGTTATAGACGGTTGCCGCCTTTTTATAGTCACCATCCGCTTCATACAAAAGCGCCAATTCGAAACGAGATTCCACCAGTTGCGGCTCAAGTTCCAGGGTTTTTTCAAAATACGATATTGCCTTTTTATTTTCACCATTGGTCGCACTGATACGACCTAAAAAGAAATAGCCGGCATATGATCCAGGAAAACGTTCTACCAGCTGTTCGTATACGGATTCAGCTTTATCCCAATCCTGTTGATCCAGATACAACCTGCCAAGCTGAAGATAAAGGTTCTCCTTTGAAGGATCCAGAGTGATAGCTTTGCTGTACGCATCAATAGCCGGTTCTTTCCGGTCCAGGCTCTGGCGGATTCTCCCGGAAAGAATCAGTGCTTCCACATCGTCTGGTTGAACAGTCAACACTTCGTCTATAAGATGTAGTGCATTTTCATGATTTTTTTCAAGGAGCCAAAAAACGGCCATCTCCTTCTTCAGGTATACCGATTCAGGATCCAACACCAATGCCTGCTGCATTATCTCAATCGCTTGATCGACATCCTTCCTGATTATTTTAAGGTGCGCCTTTGCATAAAGATAATATGCATTAACCGGTGGCTCCTGAATGACCCCTTCATAAGGATGATTCGTCTCATGGAAGCCACACCCTATGAATGCACATCCTGAAACCAATGTCATCACTAATAAGAAGACTGAGGTTTTATAAAAGGTAAGTACCATGTTTTTTTGCTTTCTATACAATCAACCGGAATAAAACGATAACCTCGTCCTCTATGTTCGAACTAAATTTTGTCCCGGTTTGGGAAAACGGCAGGGAATAATTAAGAAATATCCTCGGTGTAGGTTTCAAAGTCGGGAATTCCCTTTTTGAAATATTCTCTCATCTTTTTTACCACATTGTTTTCCACCTGTCTTACACGCTCTCGGGAGATACCGTATTTATCCCCAATTGCCTGGAGGGTGACCGGTGTATCGGAAAATATCCTCCTGTCGAATATCTCAAGTTCACGCTCTGTCATCTGCGTTTTGAATTCAGCGATTTTCTGATGCAGCAAAGATGACATCTCCTTCTTGGCCACCGTATCTTCAGCCGATTCGGATTCAGTGCTCATAAACTCTATTCGTTCCGTATCCGAATCTTCCTTTAGCGGTGCGTCCAAGGAAATGTCCCAGCCATCCAGCCGCTGATCCATATCCACAATCTCGCGCTCGGAAACGCCCAATCGTTGTGAAAGCAGTTTTGGCTTTGGATCGAAACCTTCGTCAATGAGTTTTTGTTTTTCTTTTTTCAATTTGAAAAACAGCTTTCGTTGTCCCTGGGTCGTACCAATCTTCACAAGGCGCCAGTTGTCCATGATGAACTTTAGAATATAGGCTTTGATCCAGAACGACGCGTAATAGGAAAATTTTACATTCTTATACGGGTCAAATTTTTTCACCGCCTGCATCAGTCCTATATTGCCTTCCTGGATCAGATCCAGCAGGTTTTGCATCCAAACCCGTTGAAACTCCAGTGCAATTTTTACCACTAAACGAAGATTTGACGTCACTAGGCGATAGGCAGCGTCTTGGTCTTCATGTTCCTGCACTCTCTTTCCCAGTGACACCTCTTCTTCACGGGTCAGCAGATTGTATTTGCTTATCTCCGAAAGATAGCGTTGGAGCGGATCGTATTTGACGAGGGATTTATCGCTGGCTCGAGACGGCTTTGCCTTCTTCGGTGATATCGCTGGTTTCTTTTTTTTTATTTTCATCCACCTACCCGGCTTTATTCGTTTCAAACATCATGAAGGTCATCAGTCATTATATTCAATTTTCATATGGACAGACACTCAGCATTGTGGCATATAGGTCGTTTGTCTGGGCGCCTGTAGCTCAGCTGGATAGAGCAACGGACTTCTAATCCGTAGGTCGCAGGTTCGAATCCTGCCAGGCGCGCCACATATCTTAAAAAATTTGCGACTACGAACAAACCCTCTGAGATTTCTTCTTAGGGGGTTTAGTTTTGGTATCAACATCGTATAAACTTTCTTGCATACCATTATCGCAGGCTTTTCCTGCCTTTAAGGCACTTTGATAAACGGCATGCGTAACTTTGTGTCAAAATTCAGCCCTATCATAAAATAACCTTACCCGAAACACTTAATAAACCCACGTTAACCTATATAATATATCACTATCTGATATGGATAACAATCTATCCGCAATTATCCTTTTGAACTTTTGCCGTATCTTTTTTCTATATTACCATTACAACAAGGTGTCAGGCTAATTACCAATTGGTAATACAGATGAAACGGCAATGCCGGACACTGGAAAGCGTCCGGCATTGGTTGAGCCGGTAAAATGAATAATTTTTGATCCTGCAATAACCCGAGTCAGTTCTACAGATCAAGATCCTTTCATCGATAGCGGGAATGGGAAAAGTATGTAAGAAGCCCTTTTGTCAGCAGTCGAAAAAGACGAGGTGGTTGTCTTGTGTGTTTATTCCATTGGTCTAAGTTTCAAGATGTTTTTTGCCCGTTCAATCAATTGTTCTCCCTTGAAAGGCTTTACAATGTAGTCCTTTACACCCATTTTAACGATCTGCATAACATTCTCCTTGCCTGATTCGGCAGTAAGCATGATTACCGGAATGTCCTTAAGATCGTTTTCCGTTTTAAGCTTGCCCAGCATTTCTATGCCGGTCATTACGGGCATGGTGATATCAAGAATTATGAGATCCGGCATCTCCTTGGCGGCAATGGCAAGACCTTCAACACCGTTCTCACCTTCAAAAAGTTCGCAGTTATAGGGTTTAAATGCCTTTTTTACGATCATTCGAATGGTCTTGCTATCGTCGACCGTAAGGATCTTATATGCCATTACTTACCTCCGAAATAAATGAGTCTTTTCTCCAATTGCTTTTGCGGTAGTAGTATCGGTATTGCATTCCGATTCTTTAGCCGATTCTTGATACAATGCAATTGCCGCAAAGTGAAAAACATTAAAGCGACCCGATACGATGTGATATGACTTCGTTCAGTTGTTGCCTATGCTCAGCATCAAGATTTTTAAACTGCATGGCATTCTTTCGCAAAGGCCGGGTTTTCCTTTTTCCTTCACAGATTGGATCAGTCAAAAGCGTTTTAAAGGGAATGTTGTGCACATAGATCCCCTTTGCAGCCATTAACAAATCCAACTCTACAGATTTCATATCCGGTTTTCTGCTGAGACTATCATTAAAGGCTATGCCACCTAAACCCAAATTGGAGACCTGTCCAATAGCCTCCGATTTGGATTTATAAAGAATCATTGCTATCTCACCGATGCTCATCTTCTTATAGTTACTCAAGTATTCCAATGTTTTCCTTAAAATAAAAAAAGTGCCGCGGGGCATGGGATAACGCTTATGTTTTCGACGTTCCTCCATGAAACCTCCCTACAAAGAGATAAAAAATGTATACCTTCAAGCATTAAATTAGTATAATTGCAGTAAGTTGTCAAGGAACAAGTTGTCCTAACACCGATAGAACCTATTGAATTCACACAAACACTATGTTAGGTATAAGGATGTTTTTGGAGTATATTTCAAAAAACAACAACTCGGGTAAACCATGATGCAGAAAAAGCCACGAGCCACTGTTCAGTTAGTCCATATCTCCGGTCCCTTGGAAGGAAAGACCCAGCACTTTTCCATCTACCCGGTTAATATCGGTAGACACTCTCTTTGCCATGTCAGATTCGAAAATAACCTCACGACCGTTTCCAGACGACACGCCCATATAGATTGCCAGGAAGACCGTTTTCGGATTATCGACACGAGCACCAATGGAACCTTCGTCAATGGGAAGCGTATTGCCGACGTTTATTTAAGAGATGGGGATGAGATCACATTCTCACCACAAGGCCCTAAAGCGAGTTTTCTGATCCAGACGGAATTACCAACGCATCTCCCAACCTCCTCGCCGGTCGCACAACCTGACGTGGATGAATCCGACATCACCATCGGACCGGGAATGGAAATACCGGTACTTTCTACAGCAACACCGTTGTTGGTCCGGTTTGGCGAAAGCTTGCAGGTTTTCGACCTTCTGCCGGTAACCGTTGGAACAGATTCCACCTGCGATTGTGTATTGTCTATTGACACTATCGCTGACCGCCATATGCAAATTTTTTTTAATCAGGAAGATTTTTACATTAAAGACCTAACGGGAAAAAAGATGGTTACCATCAACGGCCGGCCGGTAGGAACCCAATCCGTGCTTGCCCGTGGCGCGACAGTTTCACTAAGCCCACAAGGTCCAATATTCCGGTTCATCGGTGGTGGGAAATTAGTGGAGATTAAGGACATGTCATCGGAACTGCTGAATGAAACAATAGCGGACCCAGGTCTTTATAAATCTTCTGCCGGAGTCCCTATCGCCGGAAGAAGAGGAAAAAACGGCGACAAGGAAGAATAACGTATTCAGGCAGCAGAAATCATGATTCGATTCCCGCTGCATCAACGGACATCAAATCTCAGGACACTGCATCTCTGGGAAAGTCATCAGACACCATCTGCATGATTTGCGGCGGTATACCCACCGAGTTTGGATACCATTTTCAGCTCGGTTCCTGGGTATTTCACATATCTACTTCAGTTGTTCATGATGCATCATTCCTTATTTTTTTCCCAACGATACGCCCGGCCGGTTTCCGGTGCTCCGGCTGGAGTCGGTAAGACGGTTGAAGAGGGTGGTCATACCGGAATTTGGGATAACAGCCAGAGCAATTATGGGGAATTAATTTCATCCCTAATCCTTAGGATTTCATTCCCAATCCTTAGTAGCTTTTCGGCGGCGCCGCAATCTTAAAAGCCTCGCATCTTTTTTACCTGCGTACCATAAAGCGTAATTGCGATCAGTGCCCAGGTAGTAATGGGTGTTAGCGATATTAAGCGGGTGATAGCGGCTCGCCAACTTCTCTGGCAGGGCACTTGCCGTTTTTAAACGACAGCATTGTCAAATTTAAAAAATGCTTGTTTGACAATCAACCTTTCATCTTATATTCTAAACATCATATTATTGATAAATTCAAGAATGATAGGAGATAGCGATGTCTATGAAAAAAAAATTGTTAACTCTGTTGGTATTTGCCCTTTTGGGCGGCCTGGGCGTATCAGGTTGTAAAACGATGGACTTCATAAAGGCGGACGTACTGTTCACCCAGGAAAAATACAAGGAGGTCATACCATTATTAGAAGCCTATGTTGCAGAAAACCCGGAATCCGTGCGAGAAAGAAGCAAGCTGGGATTTGCGTACCTTAAAACCGGGCGCATCGACGACGCCATCACCACATTCGAAAAAACACTGGTGATAGTGCCGGGAGAACCGTATTCTACACTATATCTCGGACTGGCCTATTTAAATAAGGAAGAGTACGATAAGGCCATCGCTACCTGGCAAGGATACAAGGATACAGAGCGACCGCTTGTGGAAGCGGAAGTCAAACGATTGACGACACTTGTTCTGATCGCCGAAAGCCAGCGGGCCGCAAAGGCCGCCATCGCCAATGAGAAAAAAATGCGGGCGCGAACATTGGATGACACCTCGATTGCGGTCTGCTACTACAAGGATCTCTCTCCGAACGAAGAACTACGAGGTTTCGAAAAAGGGCTTTCAGCGATGGTGATTTCCGACCTTTCTAAAATCAAGTCGCTCACCGTTGTGGAGCGGATTCGCATGCAGGCCCTTTTGCAGGAGATGAAACTGGGACAGACAGGCATCGTGGACCCAAAGACTGCTCCGCAGATCGGGCGTTTGATCGGTGCGGAGAACCTGGTGGTGGGAACCCTGTCCGGAGAGATTCTGGTAGCCACTACCCTGGCTTCAACGAACACCCGCTCCATTAAGGGAACCGCAACGGTAACCATCGATAAGGCCTCCTTTTTTGAAATCCCCAAGAGCATCGTGTTGGATACAGCTAAAATCATGAGAATCAAGCTGACGGCGGAAGAGATCTCCGCCATCGGAAAACCGCACACTAAAAGCTATGGGGCCGCGATCCATTATGGAATGGCTCTGGATGCAATGGATGCCGGAAATTGGGAAAATGCGCAGAATTTATTTGCTCAGGCATTGCAGGCGGACCCGCAGTTTGAATTGGCCAAAAGGGGCCTGGAGGGATGCCCGGGCGCAGGTTCGGCGAGCATGGGACAACTCGCCGACATGACGTCGTCACAGCTCGCCGGCATGGCCGGCGGGGCCATCGCTACGGCAATGGACAGCCAGGGCGAGGCGGACATTGAGGCTGAAGAGACCGCAGCGGGCGGTGGCGGTGGTGGTGGTGGCGGCGGAGGCCATTGATCTGCAGCTTTTCACTCTTTGAAAAAGAGGC
>DAOWNV010000289.1 GCA_030642405.1 Desulfosarcina sp. | reverse complement strand
GCAGACTTGGAACACTACGTTCATAGTGATCTGTATGCCGGGTTCGCAGCTATCGGCCGAGAGGAGGGGTTTATCCGTGCAGCTGATCTTTGGGATGCAATTTCCGTAGCCGAAGTCCAGCATGAGAAAACGTTTCAGACATTGGCTGAAAACGTGGCTTCCGGCCGGATTTTCAGCAGGAAATCCGAAAAGGCATGGCGATGTATAAACTGCGGCTATATTCACCACGGGCAAGATGCTCCGAATAAGTGTCCGGCTTGTGTCCGCCCATCCAATTATTTCGAGCTATTCGTTCCTAACTGGTGATTAGGATTGTGAATTTTATTAAATACCCAATCCTTAAAAGGACTTTCACCAATGCTATCCAGATTTTCCAACGAAGTGCTGTCTCATGGTTCCAAAGCTGTCCTTCCTCAGAACTTAAGCAATTTTTGGTTGAGGAAACTCCAAAAGCTGTCAGACGATTTTCTTGACAATAATTTTGCTGTGGATCAATGCACCGAAACGCTTGATATGGGAGATCCTATCCTCACGGCTTGTGTTCATGAAGCCATCAGAACCGGAAAAGATAGCCATCTCGATTTCTCTGCCGGCCAACTGGCGGAAAAAGCCACAATCTATGCTTTGTCCGTCACCATGGAGACTATCCGGAGAGAATCGGACATGAAAATGACGCAACCTACAGTGGAAAATTTGTTGTCCATCAACAGGATCGTTCAATTTGGGAAAGTCAATCCGAAATTCGGTAAGTTTCTTGAAAAGGCTTGCATTGCTCCCGAAGTCCAGGAAAAAGAAATACCTGCCGAAGGAAGTTGGTTTCAGCGGCTTAAAAAAAAGCTCCGATCCCGGATGGCCGCTCTAAATTAATCGATTTTCAGTTTCGATACGTTTGTACAAAAGTACGAAGCGGTCAATCTTCATATCCGACACGATGCAGCTTGATGATATTCGTGGAACCGGATTTGAGTCCCATTCCGATCACCAATACCACGAGATCCCCTTTTTTAACGCAATCCTTGTTGATCAGCAACCGTTCACTGGCATCTACGAGCTTAGTGGTATTTTCGATCATACCAATGAACATCGGTGTAATTCCCCAGAGCAGAGACAGTCGATTGTAGGTTTCCTTTTGTGATGTGAAGGCATATACCGGTTTAGACGGGCGCTGTTTTGAGATCTGTTTGGAGGTGGCCCCTGACACGGAAAAGGCGATGATGCAATGGGCATCCACCTCATGAAGAATATTTACGGCGCTTTGGGCTACGGAATGGGTCACCGGGTCTGCAGGATCTTTGTCGTAACGTATGTTGAATTTAATGAACGGGGAATTCTCGGCCTGCTGGGCGATTTTACCCATCATTTGGACTGCTTTGATCGGGTACTTACCGGAAGCTGTTTCACCGGAAAGCATTACGGCATCGGTACCATCGAAAATGGCATTGGCCACGTCAGAGGTTTCGGCACGGGTTGGTATGGGATTGACAGTCATGGATTCCAGCATCTGGGTGGCGGTGATCACCGGTTTGTTTCTCCTGACTGTTGCTGCGATGATGTTTTTTTGGATGATGGGAACCAATTCCGGTTTTATTTCCACTCCCAGGTCTCCGCGAGCTACCATGATTCCATCTGCCGCTTCAATAATCGCATCCAGATTTTTCACAGCTTCCGGCTTTTCTATTTTCGCAATGACCGGTATGGATGCACCTTGTTTTATCATTACGGATTTGATGGCATTCAAATCGTCGGCAGTACGAACAAAGGAAAGAGCAAAATAGTCAACACCATTTTGAATGCCGAAACCCACATCCCGTATATCCTTTTCCGTCAGGGACGGTGCGGAGACGTTGACACCGGGCAGGTTGATGCCTTTGTTTTCCTTGAGCAATCCCCCATTTCGCACCTTACAGAAGACGGTGTCATTCGTTTTGGATTCAACCCTAAGCCGAATTAGCCCATCGTCAAGCAAAATCGTATCGCCGGGTTGCACATCGTTAGGGAGGGTTTGATAGGTTGTTGAAACCATTTTGGTTGTTCCGGTCATTGGATTTGAAGTGATAGCAAAAGGCGCGTTGCGCTTAAGCCTGACCGGTTCTCCATTTTCCAGTTTACCCACGCGGATTTTTGGGCCTTGGAGATCAAGCAGGATGCCTACCGGCCGGTTGAGGGTGCGAGCTGTGGATCGGATATTTCGGATCGCCTCGGAATGCGTTTCATAATTACCGTGTGAAAAATTCAGTCGGGCCATGTTCATACCGGCTTCCACCAGTTTCGCCAGCATGTTCGGAGAATTAGAGGCCGGACCGATGGTAGCCACAATCTTTGTACGGATCATCATAATAAACCCTTATTACACCTTTTTTAAGATAGTCAGATTGGGGTCAGGCCTATATCTTGACAAAATTATTATATGTTGCAGCTTACTTGAACAACGACACATTACCATGAATTTGTAAGATCGACCATGGAAAAGGATTATGAGAATCTTTTTCTATAAAACAGATATGGGAATTTAGATGAAAAACCACCCCAACGGAACGGCCTCTACACCTGTCAGACACCCCCCTAAAAAAAGAAACACTATGGAACTGGACACGATTGAGGTCAAAGGGGCACGGGAGCATAACCTTAAAAAAATCGATGTCAGCCTTCCCAAAAAGAAGCTGATCGTTTTTACCGGGGTTTCCGGTTCGGGGAAATCAAGCCTGGCTTTCGATACCATCTTCGCCGAAGGCCAGCGCCGTTATGTAGAGTCATTGTCAGCCTACGCCCGGCAATTTATCGGACAGATGGAAAAGCCCCGATACGACACCATCCGTGGGTTGTCGCCCACAATTTCCATCGAACAAAAATCGGCCGGCAAAAACCCCCGATCCACAGTGGGTACCATCACTGAAATATACGATTATCTTCGTGTCTTATTTGCTCGAATCGGCCGGCAAACCTGTGTGAATTGTCACAAACCCGTTGGCGCGGGAAGCGCCCAGGGCATGGTTGACATAATTTTGGAGATGCCTGAAGGTACTAAAATTCTTATTTTGGCACCGGTTATTGATAACCGGAAAGGGGAACATCGCGAAGTGATTTCCCGCCTTCAGCAGCAAGGCTATGCACGGGTGAGGGTGGACGGTGTCGTCCAGGAGATCGAATCCGTACAGGCATTGGCCCGTTACAAGAAGCACTCCATCGAAGCAGTCGTAGATCGTTTGAAAGTAGCCAACGGCCGCCCATTTAAAAAAAGACTTACGGACTCGGTGGAGACGGCCTTGAAACTGGGGGAAGGTCGTATCATCCTCCATCGCATGAACGGTGGTGACATACCCATGAGCGAGGCTCGCTCATGTTGCGGAATTGCCTACCCGGAACTGGATCCACCTCTGTTTTCTTTCAACTCTCCTATGGGTATGTGCCCGGACTGCAACGGTATCGGCGCCAGGCTGGCCATGGATGCGGACAAGGTCATTGCCGACGACACATTGTCCATAAGGCAAGGGGCCGTCATCCCTTGGCAAAATTACTTTTCCGGTAAGGGTCGGTTGAACGGGTCCTGGACGGCCGAGCAGCTAAGAGCCATGGAAGAGCAGTGGGGGGTCGACTTCGATACGCCTTGGAAGCGATTGCCGG
>DAOWNV010000295.1 GCA_030642405.1 Desulfosarcina sp. | reverse complement strand
TGATCTGCATGGGACGGGGTATCATGATTCCTGGTTTTGTCGGGGCCAACATCGAAGGGGCACTGTTTCCGGAAAGACGGGGTGAACTCTGCGGTCACTGGAACGAACTGCCCAAAACGGTTCGCCAGGTAGGTTCTACGGCCAAGGAAATTTTCGCCAGTTATTTTGATGTAGAGAAACTTGTCGGCAAAGATGAAATGAAAAACATCCCTTACGGGGCCATCGCATTCTGTACCATGGCGGACAAATTGCACGGCGGTATGCAGCAACTTCTCGCCGGTGCCCGAAAGTTTTCGGTCACCGAGATTACCAGGGAAGATATTTTTGCAGGCAACCGTGAAACGGCAAGAGAGACCGGAATCCGGCACATGGCGGACGCCAATGACGAAAGTGCAAAAAAAATACTCAATGGCTAATATCCATCCGGAAATGAGGGATAGACACTGTTAATAAAGAGACAAGAAGGCCCTTCGTCTTAAAGGGGCGAAGGGCTGTTCCTACTTCTTCATCTTCATCCAAAGTAATCGGGCCGTCTCATTTCCGACATTTTTCCATTGAGCAGGAAATTCAGAGAAGAGATAGATGACGTCACCAACCTCGGCCCTGTGGTACCGGTTTTCGATTTTCAGTTCCAGGCAGCCATGTAACACGTACCCCATCTCTTCTCCCTTATGAACAAAAAAATGGGAGGATAACTTTACCCCGGCCGGCAGGTCGATCAGGTATGGTTCCGTACCGGCTTCAACATCCGGGGGAAGCAGCCGATATCCCAAAAGACCATGTTTGGAAAGGTCGGAGAAGGTAATCGGTGTTCCGCCTCCTGAAAAAACGACGCGTTCGGTTCGGCCTGTCTGATCCTGAAAAAAAGTGGCCGCAGAAACATTTAATACCTGGGCAATTTTATACAGGGCAGGGATGGAAGGATATATTGTACCGCTTTCAATTTGAGAAATCGTACTCGGCGTCACCCCTACAAGACCGGCCAGCTTTTTTTGGGACAACGCCTGACAATTGCGAACCTGTTTCACACGGCTACCAAGATCTATATTCCCCCCTCTTCCACTACCCATTTCGAAAAATACCGCCAACCCCTCGTTCCAATAAGCCAGAGGCTGGTTGATGGCATCGGGTTTTCTTTTTGTTGCCTTCAAGATGGTCAGTGTTGATTTGCCTCGGCGAAGGGATAACTCGATGGCGACTTGCGCAATCTGGTTGATGCTTGCCCGTAACCTTTCCGAATGAGCGCCCTTTTCCATCACCCAATAAGCGATGGTATCTAGTTCATAGAGCCGAGGGCATGCTCGCGAATAGAACCTTAAAATGGCATCTTCTCCACCCCAAAGGTTCTGCATGCCGGTAAGGGAATCAAAAACAAACCGCACATCTCCTTTCATTGTACCATGAAGGTTGTAAATCGCATCGGACACAACGTCCGGATTTGAGGATTCATTTACGCGTACTATCTGTAAAGGCCATTGGGCCCCATCTTTTTCGTAAAACTTACTGAAAATTTCACTTCCGTCCCCTTTACCATAGGTAAAACAATCCAAAATAGTAAGGAAAGGGTTCTCCGCCAGGGTACCCAGGTCATCCAGCAACGTTTTGGGTGAGCGATCAAATGTAATGTAAATCAAGGGTTTGTTATGCTTTAATGATTCTTCGATGAAATTAAGACAAAAAACCGATGCCAAGCTCCCAGCATCGTCATACCAGATTACGTTGTCACCGATAAACAATCCTCCCAATTGACGATCGAGCTGGTCGACCCCGGAGGATACCCGGTCCTTCTTCTTAAACATGATGATCCTATCTGGGTTGTTTTAACGAATTTTTTAAGGATGACATCTACCATATGAGTAGTTATAGTAACACCATCGACATGGGAAAACCAGACGCAACGCTTAAAAACTATTGCGTTTGAAACAAACGTTGTTATACTTGTGGAAAATGATGCTATCTTGGCTTGCTCCCCCGCTTGCCTGGGTTAACAATATTACTGTTACAAGTTCTGCTGCACCCATATCTTAACATCTGATTAGTGTTCTATTTTTTTGGTTCTTTTTTTTGGGTTCTACCGGCTGCGTTGTTCAGCAGTAAATCAGTTAAATGGGTGGTTTTTACCCTGATGGTATCTTTGTTGGATTTCGGAAGGGGGTGATTTAAAAGGAAGAAACGACCGCGAAACATCGAAATCAATCTGAATTAAGATTGCATTATTGGCAATGAATCAAAAATAAGGAGATTGAACAAATGAAAAAAACATTACTTGTAATTCTCGCAATTGTTTGTGTGGCTTCCGTGTTGTCAACCGCTGTTGTTCAGGCATTTGAAATCGTCACACGCGAAATGATGGAAAAAGAGGTGGTCACCGAAACCGATTTGATCCGTGCCGTAGACAATTTCATTATCATGTTTGAATCATCCAGTTCTACGAATGAAATGATACCCGGAAAGGACATCACCAAAATCCAGGCGACAAAAATGATGTTGAAGGAGCGTATGGCATGGCTGCCGGAGCTGGGCTACAATGCCGGTCTTTTTAACATCACCTCCACAGGGCACAAAGAGATCTACCCCATTTTGCCTTTCAACCAGGCCGCTTTTGGTGCAGCGATCGACAAACTGCCCGAAACCGGAAGCGGTCCAACCATGCTGCAGCCGGCCCTTAGTTCGCTACGAAAACCCATTGCCGGTCTGAGCGGAAAAACAGCGGTTATCTTGTTTACCGATGGCAGCGCGACGGTCGTGCGTGGCCCCAAAAAACCACTGCAGATCGCCAGGGAAATTGCAAAAGAGAACGATGTCTGCTTTTACATGATCAGCAGTGCCACCGAAGCGGTCAACGATGAACTGGTAAAAGACCTTGGATCGATCAACGCCTGCTCCCGTGTCGTTCCGCTGGAGGTATTTTTGGAAAACCCCCATTACCTGGGTGGTGCCCTGTTTACCGTCAAGACAACCTCCTACGAACGCCTGAAACCTGTCACCGAGGTGGTAGGTATTGTGGGTAAAGACATGCTGTTCGATTTCAACAGTTCCGTCATCCGAGATGAGTACAAAGACAAGCTGGCCGAACTGGGAGACTTTTTGAATAATAACCCCAACGCACACGTAGTCACCGCAGGCTTTACCGACAACACCGGTGATGAAGAATACAACCTAACCCTTTCTGAGCGACGGGTAACAGCTGTGAAAAATTATTTGGTAGACAACTTCAACATTGATGATTCCAGAATTGCTACTTTGTGGTATGGCCCCCTCAATCCGATCGCGGACAATGCAACGAGTGAAGGCCGCCAGCTGAATCGCAGGGTTGAATTTGCCGTAGGTGGTATAAACTAGCGGCATAAAATTAAGGAGCATTAGTAATGAAAAAATACCGAGCACCAATCCTTCTGACGGTTCTGCTCTTGATGATGGCAGTGGCGCTGCCGGCCCAGGCTGATAAATTTGACGATACGATCGCAATATACGCAAAGTCCGAGGAGGTTCAATCCTTTTTGACAAATGCTTACGGTTATGCCGTCTTTCCGACCATTGGCAAGGCCGGAATCGGTATAGGCGGATCGTACGGCACAGGCCAGGTCTATGAAAAG
>DAOWNV010000005.1 GCA_030642405.1 Desulfosarcina sp. | reverse complement strand
GTTTTCCATAAAAATGGCGATATGGTCCTCAGTCTGCAATCCCAGACTACGGAAGAGATGTGCTGCTTGGTTTGCCCTTTCTTCCAGCTGAATGCGTGTGACAACCTCTCCACTACCAGCCATGATATAGGCGGGTTTATCCGGATTGGCAAAAATCTTTTCTCTGATTTCGATCATTCTCCCTCCTTTATGATTGGTTTGGATACCCTTTTCATCCATCCTTTTGGTAGAGGTAAACCGCGTCAACCCCAAGGTTGCATAAACAATATGTTAGAAGATTGATAACTAAGAGGATATCATTATTAGGACTGGTTTGACTGAATCTACTCACCACATGAAATCATTCATGCAATACCATTAATGTGGCCACACCAATGTACATGTGATAGCCTTGCATAACTTCAAGACTTAATCAAATGCTTTCTACTGTTTATCCCGCCGGATTTTATAGCTGTCATACTGAAGGGCCTTGGCGTTTTTCTTTTTCTTTTCCGCCACCTGGGCCGGTGCTCCAATAAAGGTGCTGTCCACCTGCGTGCCAAGTATTTTGACTTCCTCGTCAAGATTCTGCTGAACCCTTTTTGATCCCACTTTATCGTTGATGGCCTGATTGCGGACTTCATATGACCGTATTTTGCTTTTGGCCAGCTGCTTATCACCTTTGCGGATGGCCGCTGCCACCTCATTTTTAAGCTTACTGAATCCCTCCTGGACCACATGGCGGCTCCAGGCATCCTTGTCTATGCTCCGTTGAACAGCAATGGGATCATCGATACAGGTAATATCAAGACTTTTCGGCATCCGGTAGCTGTGTTTTTTATCTTTGTGCCGATATGTCGCCTTGATATCACCAATCCGGATATCATCTGTTTGATCTACCGGGACCTTGAAGGTTAAAAAGAAGCTGCGTTTCCCGCCGGAAGCAAGATTGCCTGGCTGGATGACGGCATTACCATCTCCATGGATTACAGGATAGCCGCCTGCATCCAGCAGTTGTACGCCATCTTTGAGGGTAATGATGATTTCGATTTTTGCGGCTGCTACATTCATGGTTTTTTGAAACTCTTTTTCGAAAACCTGTGCAAAACAGGCTGGGTCTTCAAGAAAATGGTATTGTCCGGCACCATGATCGGCAATGGTGGTCATCAGCATTTCATTGAAATCAAGACCCACACCCACAGTGCTGATGGTGGCGTTGCGGCCGGGTGCTGTTGATGCCATATCACCCAGGGCAAAGGGATCAGTGATGCCGTGGTTAGCCAGTCCGTCTGAAATCAGAATCACTTTTCGCTGTCGATGGGTGTATCGATCCCATGAAACCAGGTCAATGCCCTGCTGAAGTCCTCCTCCCAGGTTGGTGCCGCCACCCACACACACCTGCCGTACGGCGCGTTTGAGGCGGTTGCGGTTGTCACGGTTCACATACACCAGGGGGGATGTGACCTTCACGTCATTTGCGTATGTGACAAGTGCCAGACGGTCGTTTGCGGTCAATTGATCCAGGAGCAGCATGATTGCCTTACGGGCATGGGTGATTTTCCGTCCATTCATTGAGCCGCTGCGGTCCAGTACCATCACCAGATCCACCGGCTGAACCTGTTGGTGGGATCCTTCGTCAATTTCAGAAACAGAAAGGGTCAGCCACACGGAAAGCCTGCCGTCGGAACCTTTGAGTATTTTATTTTGCACCGGGACAGCTGTCAGGGTTAACGGCGCCGGGGTGGCACCAAAAGCGGTTGAGACACTCCCATTGACGCCTATAATAATATTCACTGCAATTGCAAAAATCAGCATTCCAAGGGGCATCATGATTGTATTTTTTGGTATCTGCATGGTTTTCTCCTGTTGTTAAAAGGTTTTATTTTTCGCGGCTTTTTCTTTCCTGTTTTCCAGTCTACAAAACCCTGTCAGGAATACAATTCAAACAAATGCAAAAGGTTATAGCCTTTTTTTTGCATAAGTTTTACTTTTCATGATACCCGGGTTGATGTAATAAACAGGAGTTGTATATGGGTTCACAAGTTCTGGGTTCAAAGCATGTGGAAATATCAAAGGAAACTATAGATGAGACAGCCAAAAGCAAACATCCTTGTGGTTGAAGACGATCCTGCCATCTTAAACGGACTTTCCGATGTGCTTGTATTCAACGGATATGCAGTTGATGGTGCAGCGGATGGCGAAAAGGGGCTTACCATGGCAGTCAGCGGAAAATATGATCTGGTGCTGCTCGATATCATGCTGCCCTTCCTTGATGGGCTGTCCGTCTGTAAGAAAATACGCCAAAAGCGGCCGATCCTGCCCATTATCATGCTTACGGCAAAAAGCGCGGAAGATGATATCGTAAAGGGGTTTACGGCAGGGGCCGACGACTATGTGAGCAAGCCGTTTTCCCTGAGGGAATTGATGATGCGTGTGGAAGCGGTGCTTCGGCGCAGCGGGAAATACACCGACAACCAGCCGTTTGATATTAACGGAGTTGTTTTTGACGCCATGAACCTTAAAATGGACTGCCATGGAAAAACAGCTGAACTCACGCGGCGGGAAATGGATATCATGGCCTATCTTTTTCAAAACCAGCATCGCATTGTGTCTAAAAAAGAACTGTTAAGCGAGGTGTGGCAGTACAAAAATCCGGATATTGAAACCCGTACCGTGGATATTCACATACTCAAACTGCGGAAAAAGATCACCGTCATTTCAGATGGCAAGCCTCTTATCACCACCATTCGAGGTGAGGGGTACCGGTTGGAACCGTAAGTTATGAAAAAACTGAAATACTATATATTGCTGTTTTGTATTGCGGTTTCCATTCCTCTTTTTTATGTGGTCTGGTGGACCTACGATACGCTGGCCGCTGAAGAGCGTTCCAAGCTGCGGTTTTTTACCGAATCGCTGTTTGGTGAGATGGAAAACGAGATGGCAGCCCTGTTGGAGCGTGAGGAAAACCGGACTGTGGATGCATACAGCTTCAAATTGTCGGAAAACAATACGGCTGTAAAAGATGCCATGGCGTTTTCTTTGGAACCTTTCATTTTGGGGTATCTTCAGAACAACCCGGATGGATCGTTTCAAACACCTGTGGTTAAGGATCTAAATACAATTCCGTCTGAGTACCGAAACAGGGTTAAAAAACTTGAAGAGATTAACCGGATATTCAACCAGAGAAAGTGGATCATTGCCGGGAAAGCATCTTTACCTGCCCCTGTCAAAAAGGTATCAGAAGAAAAAAAAGAAAAGCAAACGACAAAACCTGATTTTGCCGGGCAATATCTCTCATCTGAAAAACAGGCATCCAAACGTTTATACCTGGGAAAGAAAAAGGCCAGGGTCGAAATTATAACCCAGTGGCAGGCGGCAAATCTTGCTCAAAAGGAAGATAAAGAGATCCGTGCATTATCCGGGACAGATACCGTTTTTAAAACCATGAAGCCGGAGGCAAAGAAGGGGGTTGACCTTCTACGTGATTCGGTTACAAGTCAAATGGAACAGGTCAAGCGCCAGTCTACCCAACCACTTGAAACTATTGATGTTGCACCATATGGGTTTCAAGTCGAAGTTGCGCCTTTTCAGGCCATGTTTATTGACAAGACCCACGTTTTCATTTTCAGGCGTGTAGAGATTCGAAACCGGATCTATCGTCAGGGATTTGTTTTGATGGTAAAACCTTTTTTGCACCACCTGGTTTCCGTGCATTATGATTCCCAGCCCATCGCAGGATTTACCCGTCTGAGTTTCATGGTACAAAATAGGGGTGACAGGATGGATCTGTTCGCAGCAGGTGCCGCATCCGAGCATGGGGATCTAATATCAGATCGTACTTTTCCTGCACCGTTTGATTTTTTGTATGTTGCCATCCGGGCAGATCAATTTCCCATATCACCGGCACGCCGATCCTTAAATATTGCCCTTGGCATTTTCGGCGCATTCATGCTGCTGGGACTGTTTGCCATCTATCACAGCACCAGGAAGGTGCTGGACCTTTCCGAGCGGCGGGCCGGGTTTGTCTCTTCGGTCACCCATGAGCTTAAAACGCCCCTGACCAATATAAGGATGTATATTGAGATGCTGGAACAGGGCATGGCATCGGATGTGGATCAAGAGCAGGCCTATTTTAAAGTGCTGGGATCTGAAAGTGCCAGGCTCTCCCGTCTGATCAACAATGTTCTGGAACTGTCCCGCCTGGAAAAAAAGCAGCGCCATTTCAAAGTCAGTGAAGGTGTTTTCGATGATGTGCCGGCTAAAGCCGCCAAAATCATGGAGGGAACACTTTTAAAAGAAGGATTTGCCCTTGATATACGGCAAAATAGCAGCGCGGTCTTCTTGTATGACCGTGAGGTAATGATCCAGGTCCTGATCAATCTTATGGATAACTGTGTAAAGTTCGGCAGGCATGCCAGGGAAAAAAAAATAACCATCAGGGTGGATCTCCAGGGAGATCGGGTGTACATTGGCATTTCGGATACCGGACCCGGCATCCCAAAAAGGGCATTAAAAAAAGTGTTTGATGATTTTTACCGGGTGGATAATGATCTGACCCGCACCACAGGCGGAACCGGCATCGGACTGGCCCTTGTTAAAAAAATTGTTCGTGGGTTGGGGGGTACGGTCAAGGCGTCTAACAACAAAGATGTCGGGTGTACCATCACCCTTATTTTTCCCGTAAAAAAATAGGGAAGATGCCGGGTTATGGAAAGTATGAAATCTAATATTCTTGTGTAGTAGTACAATGGAGCTGATGAAATGAAAATAACAACCGCTAGGAAAATAACCGACAGCCTGCACCTGAACCTTTTTGAGATTGGATACACCAATACAAGGGATGAAGAATCGTTGTGGACCATCGCCTCAAGAGCATCTCAGCCTAAATGCATGACCGGCAGGTATGATCCACCGGATGCGGTGGTGATCGTGCCGTTTCACAAAAAACTGGAAAAGCTTGTGATCATAAAGGAATTCAGGGTGCCCCTGGGCGGTTTACAATACGGATTTCCTGCAGGCCTTGTAGATCCGGGAGAAACGACCGATCAGGCGGTAAAGCGGGAGCTGAAGGAGGAAACCGGCTTGGATCTGTTAACCATACTAAAGACCAGCCCGCCGGTATACAGTTCATCCGGAATGACCGATGAGTCGGTTTCCATGGTCTATGTTGAATGCAACGGAACGCCTTGTGCAGACGCTAATGAAGCTTCGGAACTGATCGAAACCATTTTTGTGACACCTGATGAGGCTGGTATTTTATGTGTCAGTACCGAGATCAAGGTGGATGCTAAAACCTGGCTGGTGATGAACGCTTTTTCGGAAAACAAGACGATATAATTCTGTAAGGCTTACAGCGGTTTCCGTAAGCCCATGATATTTGGTGGCTGAGGGACAAGGATTCGAACCTTGATTGGCGGAGTCAGAGTCCGCTGTCCTACCATTAGACGATCCCCCAACATGGGAATGGAGCCCGTTTACATTAAAAATGGCGGTCGAGTCAAGACCAAATTGGCAGATAGTTACCCTGTTGTTTCAATAAATTCCACCGCGGCCCGAAGTCGTGCCATTACACGATCCCTTCCCAGCACTTCGATGATCTCGAAAATCCCAGGGCTTACGGTAGTGCCGGTCAAGGCCACCCGAACCGGCTGTGCTATTTTACCAAAACCAAGCCCCATCTCTTCCATGACTTTTTTGAATGCACCTTCCTGGGTCTTTTCCTTCAGATCGGGTATCGCATCCAACTTTTCGGCAAGGGAAGTAAGGATGGGAACCACCGATGGCTTCAAAAATTTCTTCGCGGCTTTTTCATCGTAAGGCTCAACCGTGTCCCGGTAGTAGAAATGTGCTCCCTCTGCCATCTCAACCAGGGTTTTGCTTCGTGTATGCAAAGTACCGACAACCTTTTCAAGATAATCGTTCCGGGCAACATCATAGCCCTTCTCTTTGAAAAAAGGCCGTACTTTTAGCGCCAATTGTGTCACCGTTGCGGCCCTGATATGGTCCGCATTGAGGGCGGTAAGCTTGTCCAAGTCAAAAACACCTGCTGATTTTCCGATGTTTTTCAGGTTGAACTTCTCTAATAGTTCCTCCCGGGTGAAGAACTCCTGGTCGCCATGGGACCATCCCAAACGCACAAGATAATTTATAAAAGCATCGGGCAAGTATCCCATGTCCCGATAGGCCGTTACGGACATGGCACCGTGCCGTTTGCTCAATCTTGTTTTATCTTTACCCAAAACCATGGGAACATGACCAAAAACCGGCAGTTTCGCCTTTAACGCTCTATATAAAAGGATCTGCTTGGGCGTATTCATCACATGGTCGTCACCGCGTATGACTGTGTTGATGCCCATCGTAATGTCGTCCACTACAACGACGAAGTTGTACGTGGGCGTTCCGTCGCTTCGGCAAACCACGAAATCGTCCTGTTCCGTATTCTGGAAAACGATATTTCCTTTGATCACGTCCTCAACAACGGTTGTTCCCTTAAGCGGTGATTTGAAGCGGATTACAGCATTGTCCGTTTTTAAAAGACCCCGTTCCCGGCATCGACCGTCGTATTTGGGTTTTTCTCCCAGGGCCATGGCCTTTTTGCGCATAACATCCACCTCTTCCGGTGTGCATGTGCAATAATAGGCATCCCCCGAATTAAGGAGTCGCTGAAGATATTCACGATAAAGGTCGAAACGCTGGGATTGAAAAAAGGGTCCTTCGTCCCAGTCCAGTTCCAACCACTCCATGGCTTCAAAAATGGCATCCACTGAAGCCTGTGTGGAGCGGACCGTATCCGTATCTTCAATACGTAAGATAAATTTTCCATTATTCTGTTTAGCATAAAGCCAGTTAAACAAAGCTGTACGGGCACCGCCCACATGAAGGTAACCAGTGGGACTAGGCGGAAATCGTGTAATGATGGATTCCATGTTAACCTACCTTAAATGAGTCGTTGTACTGTGACTATTAAATATCATATATAGTACTTAGACTAGTTATTAAGGATTGTTTAAAACGGATAGCTTTTGGGTACCATCCGCTCACCTGGCTCTTTGATCGGGCTGACCGATCATCAAATCGTCGATATGCAATGAAAACAATCCGCAATTGTTTGTCAACCATCTTAAAATATTATATTTATTAGCGTTAATAGCGATGCTGACTAACTGCCATGCACCCTATTATCATATCCCCGTTTGCGGAACAAGAGTGCAATGGAAATGATTCTATAAAAACCCTTGACATTCGCGCTGAATTTAATTACTAGATGCGTCACCCTTAGAAAGTGGGCTTATCAAATAAAATATGTTATATTAAATAGTTAGGAGATAACTTATGGCTGTACCAAAACACAAGACATCCAAGTCAAAACGAGGCAAACGACGTACTCATCAAAAAACGGATGCACCTTCCGTAAGTGCCTGCCCTGAATGTGGCGAAGCCAAGCTTCCCCATCATGCCTGCCCCGAATGTGGAGAGTATAGAGGCAAGAGCGTTATTGCAACCGACGAAGACTAATTTCGTATAGGATAAAGAAGTATTATGGCCGATACCGGAAGCCTCCGACCACAAGGCGGTTTGGATGAAGAAACCCGGCAGATGGTGGTTGACACCGTCCGACAACTTTCAAAAAAGCTGCTGAATCAAAAAACGATTCTTAAATGGGATCGTGATGAAACTTTTCCAGAGGCTGCCGTTTGGGAAATGTTAGGCCCTGAAATCGGGCTTCAGCTCCTTTTTATTCCTGAAGCCTATGGTGGCATGGGCGGTGGCGCATTGGACTGCTGCGAAGTAATCCGTGAAATGAGTAAAATCTGCCTGGGGGTGGGAACTGCTTTTTTTGCCATCCAATTGGGATCGGATCCTATTATTGTTGGTGGTACCGAGGCACAAAAGAAAAAATGGCTGGGTGCTGTTGCAAAAGGAAATAGCCTGGTGGCCTATGCGGTAACCGAACCCGAAGCAGGAAGCAACCTTGCCTCCTTGAAAACTAAAGCCGAACCGATTCACGATGACTCTGGAAACCTCACCGGTTACCGGATCAACGGCTCCAAACAATTCATCTCCACCGGCGGCTATGCCGACTTTGTGACCGTTTTGGCCCATACACCTGAAGGCCCCACCTTTTTCGTGGTGGAAAAAGGAACCAAAGGGTTTGAACAGCACAAAGGAGAAGCAAAGCATGGCATACGTGCATCCAACACCTCTCCGCTGACTTTTTCCGATGTTTTCGTTCCCCTGGAAAACATGGTCGGTGACACTCCCGGCAAAGGGCTCAAACAGGCCAACAAGGTTTTCGGCTACACCCGGCTCATGGTAGGTGCCATGGCTCTGGGCGCAGGGGAAGCAGCCCTGGACATCGCTGTCCCCTATGCCAAGGAACGGGTGCAATTTGGAGGACCGCTTTCGGAAAAAAAAGGATATACCAACAAACTCATTGTCCCCAACTGGGTTAACCTGCAGGCTGCTGCCGCTTACATCGATGCCATTGCGAGAAAGTTGGACAGTGAAAGCGAAGAGTTGCAGGTTGAAGGGTCAATTGCCAAACTCTTCACCACCGAATCCGCCAATCAGGCCGCTGAAGATGCCATACAGGCTTTAGGAGGATACGGTTATATATGTGAGTTCGGTGTTGAAAAAATCAAACGGGATGTGAGAATCACCAGCATTTACGAAGGAACAAGTGAAATTCAGCAGAATATCATCTCTACTTTCCGCTGGAAAAAGACCCGTAAAACAAAGGGCGGTTTTTACGAAACGATAGCCCAGGGCTTGGATGAAATTCACGGTAATTGCGACCAAGCCGGATGCCGGATCCTTGCTGCCTGTGCCCGTGTACTGAATCAAACAATCAATTTTGCCCACACAAACCGGCTTACACGACACCAACAGGCGATGTTTGTCTTGGCCGACATGATAACTCATGTGGAGGTTGGGGAAAGCATGGCAAGATTGGCCGCAAAACAGGGAGACGACATCACCTTGGCGGCGGCTCGTGTCTTCGCCAACAGTTGTGCCCGTAAGGTTGCCGAAAAAAGCAGATTGATCGGACTCGGGACCAATGCCGTCGATGAAGATACATCGAACCAATTTATACAATCTCTGAAAGTATCAGTTTTAGAGCGTAGCTACAGGGGGCTGATCGACGATATGGATCGAATTGCCGACCGAATCTTTGAGAGGACGTCATGAGCGATGCTGTAGAAAGGGTCGTGGTGGTGACTGGCGGTTCAGGGGGCATCGGCAAAGCCATCTGTGTGGGTCTGAGTGCTCCGGGTACCGCCGTTTATTTCAACTATAACAACAACCTCGATGCAGCTGAAACGACAGCTAAAAGCATTTCCGATACCGGAGGCAAAGCCTTCTACCATCAGGTGGATGTTGCGGCCGAGGTTGCCGTTGCTGACTACCTTAAAATGATTTTAAAACAGGCTGGGCGCATCGATGTACTGGTAAATAATGCAGGAATCACACGAGATGGATTGCTGGTGCGCATGAAAGGTGCCGATTGGGACGACGTAATGAACGTGAACCTGAAGGGAACCTTCAACTGTATGAAATTTGCCGCCAAAGCGATGATGAAACAGCGTTACGGTCGTATTATCAACATCTCTTCGGTGGTCGGCGCTTCCGGGAATCCAGGCCAGGCCAATTACGTCGCCTCCAAGGCGGGAATTATCGGTTTGACCAAGGCTGTCGCACGTGAACTGGCAAGCCGAAACATCACGGTAAACGCCGTGGCCCCTGGTTATATCGAGACCGATATGACCGGCGATCTCACAGAAAAAAACAAGACCGCCATGATCGGCCGGATTCCCCTTGGACGAATCGGAACGCCCGAGGATATTGCCGGCGTCGTCGCATTTCTTGCCTCCCCTGCGGCGGATTACATGACCGGCCAGGTTATTCATGTGAGTGGAGGCATGTACATGTGATAATTTTAAACCGAATTAGAACAGGTTAATAAAAGTAAAATAAGGAGAAAATCATGTCTGCAGAAGATAAAGTAAAAAAGATTATCGCTGAAAAATTGAGTGTAGACCTTGCCGAGGTAGTACCGGAGGCCTCTTTTGTGGATGATCTTGGCGCCGACAGCCTAGATCTGGTAGAGTTGATCATGTCCATGGAAGAGGAATTCGATGTAGATATCTCCGATGACGATGCTGAAAAAATGGTTACCGTAAAGGATGCTTTTGACTACATTAAAAAGCAATAGGAATTATAAACTATTCGGAAGGGAAATAATCGTTGAACAAAAGGGTTGTTGTAACCGGAATAGGGCTTGTAACACCGCTGGGTATCGGTATCGATGAAACCTGGTCGGCCTTGTGTGAAGGTCGGTCCGGAATTGGAGAAATTACACGCTTCGACACAAGTGATTTCGCAACTAAAATTGCCGGAGAAGTAAAAGACTTCAATGCGGATGATTACCTTCCGAAAAAAGAAGCCAAACGAACAGAAACCTTTGTTGCCTATGCGGTGGCAGGCGCCCGGATGGCGCTCGAGGATGCCCGTCTGGTCATTGACAAAGCGAAAGGTCCAAGAGTTGGTGTAATTACCGGATGTGGCCTGGGCGGTTTACACATGCTGGAGACGACGGCCCATACGGTTCGGGTGAAAGGTCCCAAACGTTGCAGTCCGTTTTTCATTCCCAGGCTCATAGGAAATATGGCAGCTGGTATGATCTCCATTCATACGGGTGCAAAAGGGCCGAATATCTCAGTTGCCACTGCCTGCGCAGCTGGTGCCCATGCCATCGGTGATGCCTGCAATACCATCTTAAGGGGGCAGGCGGATGCCATGATAACCGGCGGCGTGGAGTCGGTTATCACCCCAACTTGCATCGCAGGGTTCAATGCAATGAAAGCCTTGTCCACCCGCAACGACGATCCCCAAAGGGCCTCTCGTCCTTTCGACCGCGACCGTGACGGGTTTGTCGTTGGCGAAGGTACCGGAATCCTCATTCTCGAAGACCTGGAACATGCCCTGGAAAGGGGTGCACCCATCCTGGCCGAAATGGCCGGCTACGGCCAAAGCGGAGACGGCTACCATATTACATCACCTTCTCCGGACGGTGACGGCATGATTCGATGCATGCAAGCAGCTATCGACAGTGCCGGCATTACCAGTGATGCTATCGGCTACATCAATGCCCATGGCACATCCACACCGCTAAACGACCTATACGAAACCCGTGCCATAAAAAAAGTGTTTGGCGAAAATGCTCCAAATGTCCCCATCTCTTCAACCAAATCCATGACCGGTCATCTTTTGGGTGGTGCAGGTGGTATTGAAGGCGCATTTACGGTCCTGGCAATCAAGAACGATATAATTCCCCCCACCATCAACCTGGACAATCCGGACGAAGAATGTGATCTGGACTATGTTCCCAAGGTAGCCCGGAAAGCTCACATTGATTATGCCTTATCCAACTCTTTTGGATTTGGCGGCACCAACGCAAGCTTGGTGATCAAACGTTACAAGCCATAGATATAGAAAAAAACCTCACAACACCTTGTGAATCTGAATGAATAGATTCCCTCCTGGTTGAGGGGGTATTTTAAATCAATGCAAAATTACAAAAAAGAGATCTGAAGCCGCACCTATAAGCTAAGGAATCATCCCATGACCGAAACATCCGGCCACCGGAAAATCATTATCGGCTGCGACCATGCGGCTTACCGATTGAAGGAAATATTGAAAAATGCCATGGAGGAAAAGGGGCTGACTATTATTGACGCCGGCACATACACCGAGGCCTCCATGGACTACCCCGATATCGGAAAAGCCGTGGCAGGCAAAGTCTCCTCCGGTGAGTTTGAACGCGGTGTTTTGCTCTGTGGCACAGGATTGGGTATGTCCATGGTTGCCAACAAATATCCCCATGTCCGTGCTGCCCTGTGCAATGACCTATTCTCCGCAGTCATGAGTCGACGGCACAACAATGCCAATATCCTGGTGTTGGGAGGACGGGTGGTTGGTGACATTCTGGCGCTGGAAATCCTAAGAACCTGGTTGGAGACGCCCTTTGAAGGAGGGCGACATCAGAAGAGGTTGGATCTGTTTGATGAAATTTGAATAAATTAACCTTAGGAATGTGAAAGTGAGATTTCCCCCTTGAACATTGATGTTATCAAATCGGTCGATCCTGAAATAGCCCGTGTCATTGAAGAGGAAGAGCAACGCCAGCAGTCGCACCTGGAATTGATCGCATCGGAAAATATTGCCAGTCCGGCCGTCATGGCGGCCCAAGGCAGTGTTTTGACCAACAAATACGCGGAAGGCTATCCTGAAAAACGGTATTATGGCGGCTGTGAGTTCGTTGACCGAGCCGAACAGCTGGCCATTGACAGGGCACGAACACTATTTGGCGCAGACGATGCCAACGTACAACCTCATTCCGGTTCCCAGGCAAACATGGCGGCCTATTTTGCACTTCTGGAACCAGGGGATACGATTCTGGGAATGAATCTGGCCCATGGCGGCCATCTGAGCCATGGCGCCAAAGTCAGTTTTTCCGGAAGGCTGTTTCATTTTGTCCATTACGGTGTAGATCGTGAAACACAGACCATCGATTATAATCAGGTGAAGACACTGGCAAAAAAACATCAACCAAAAATGATAGTTGCCGGTGCCAGTTCCTATCCTCGTTTTTTCGATTTTGCCGCTTTGTCGGATATTGCCAGAACCAATGGCGCCCTGCTCATGGTGGATATGGCCCACATTGCCGGGCTTGTCGCCGCCGGTGTTCACCCCTCCCCCATTCCCCACAGTGATGTGGTCACTTCCACCACACATAAAACGCTGAGAGGCCCTCGTGGAGGACTGATCCTGGCCCGTGAAGACTACGCTAAAAAAATAAACAGCCAGGTTTTTCCGGGCATCCAGGGTGGCCCTTTGATGCATGTGATCGCCGCCAAAGCAGTGGCGTTCAAAGAGGCGATGGGCACCTCCTTTCGAACTTACCAGAAAGACGTTGTGGCCAATGCGAAAACCCTGGCGGATACTTTGAAAGAAAAGGGAATTGACCTGGTATCCGGAGGTACCGACAACCACCTGATGCTGATCGACCTGACCCGTTCCGGTATTACCGGCAAGGATGCGGAGTCAGCCCTGGGACGCGCCGGTATGACTGTGAATAAAAACGCCATTCCTTTTGAAACCCGCACTCCGCACTTGACCAGTGGTATTCGGATAGGCACACCCTATGTCACCAGCAGGGGGATGATGGCCGACCAGATGAAGATCATCGGCCATCTCGTGGCCGGTATCCTGTATGATCCTGAAAATGAATCCCTCATGAAAAAAACCAAAACCCAGGTGCAATCCTTGTGCGACTTGTTTCCTTTGTATCCGAAAAAGGAATCATGAAATGCCGCAAACAGCAACCGCCAAACGATCAGACTATCTCTCTTGGGATGATTATTTCATGAGTGTGGCCTTGTTGTCAGCCCAACGCAGTAAAGATCCCAACACCCAGGTTGGGGCTTGTATCGTCAATGGCCAAAAACGGATCGTCGGCGTAGGCTACAACGGATTTCCCACCGGATGTTCGGACGATACCCTGCCGTGGTGCCGAGACGGCGATCTTTATGACACCAAATATCCTTATGTTTGTCATGCGGAGCTCAACGCCGTTTTGAACAGCAGTCCCGGTAACCTCACCGGTTGTATCATCTATTCAGCTCTTTTCCCTTGTAATGAATGCGCCAAGGTTATTATCCAGGTAGGTATCCGAGAGGTGATCTACCTGTCTGATAAATACGCCGACACTGATTCCGTTCGTGCTTCCCGACGAATGTTTGATCAGGCCGGAATTGTCAGTCGGCAGTTAACTCCAAAGACTTCGGTTGTTACACTTAATTTGGAGCAAGACGTGTAAATTCAAACTATTTAGGCACAAAACTAAGAGCGGGAGGGGGAATTTCATGAAATGTCCATTTTGCGGAGAGCTTGATAATAAGGTCATCGACTCACGGATGAGCAAGGACGGCAGCGTTATCCGGCGGCGGAGGGAATGCATCGACTGCACACGACGCTTCACTACCTACGAACACATCGAAGAAATTCCCATCATGATTGTTAAAAAAGACGGCAGGCGTGAAGTTTTCAACCGCGAAAAAGTGGGGTCCGGAATACAAAAAGCCTGCCAAAAACTGGATATCAGCATCAACCTAATCGAAACGTTCATTGATAATCTGGAACGGGACCTTCGTGAAACCGGTGAAAAAGAGATTCCATCTCGAGAGATCGGGGAAAGAGTAATGGCAAAACTGCATGAGTTGAATGACATTGCTTACGTCCGCTTTGCTTCCGTGTACAGGGAGTTCAAAGATGTCAATGATTTTGTATCGGAACTCAAGCAGTTACTAAGCGATTCGGATAGATAGTTTTTTCATGGATGATACCACATATATGCAGCTCGCTCTACATCTGGCAGAAAAGGGCCGGGGGTGGACAACGCCAAACCCCATGGTTGGTGCAGTGGTAATCAAAGACGGCAAAATCGTGGGCCGGGGATACCATGAACGGGCAGGTGGCCCCCATGCTGAGGTAAATGCCATTGACGACGCAGGCGACCAGGCACGTGGTGCGACGATTTATGTTACTCTGGAGCCGTGCAATCATTTTGGTCGCACACCGCCGTGTACCCACAAAATCATCGATGCTGGAATCCGTCGTGTAGTAGTCGCCATGACCGATCCCAACCCGGATGTAAAAGGAGGTGGCAACGCCTACCTCAGGGATCGTAACATAGAGATAACGACTGGTATTCTGGAAAAAAAGGCCAGGATCCTCAACGAAGGGTTTGTTACTTGGATCACCACAGGAAAGCCGTTTGTCATCGCCAAATGCGCGGCTACCCTGGATGGGCGGATCGCTACGCGCACCGGTGATTCCCGATGGGTCACAGGCCCGTCCGCCCGCCAATTCGTCCATCGCATTCGCCATGGAGTCCACGGGATCATGGTGGGAGTACAAACCGTAATCAAGGATAACCCCAGTCTCACCACACGCCTGGAAGGGGAAAAGAATTCCGACCCGACGCGCATAATTCTTGACACACACCTTTCCATTCCACAAACTGCTAAATTACTGCACCAGAAATCCGATGCCGCCACCTGGATCGTTTGCGGTCCGAATGCGCCGGATGACCGGAGGATGGATTTGGAAAGGACCGGTTCGCAGATACTCACAGCCCCGTTGAAAGATGGCCGTATAGACCTGTCGGCATTGATGAAGCAACTTGGCACCGAAGGGATTACAAGTTTGCTGATCGAAGGAGGCGGTACCGTTTTAGGGTCTGCCTTTTCAGCCGGCATTGTGGATAAAATCTGTTTTTTTTATGCACCCAAAATATTGGGGGGTGACGATGGCGTTCCCATTTGTAGCGGAACAGGGCCGGACTCCATGAAGCAAAGCCTTTCTATCCACAACATGACCGTGCACAGATTCGATGCCGATGTAATGCTACAAGGTTATCTGAAACCCAGCTGATCACCCATTGACAACAATGGTTTACACATTAGTTTACAACATGTTTACAGGAATCATCGAAGGCTTGGGCACCATCACCGCCCTTCATCCATCCGGCCGGGGAAGCCGGTTCTCCATCACCTCGGATTTCGATCTTACGGGAACCCGCATCGGCGATAGTATTGCCGTTGATGGTGTCTGTTTGACGGCCGTTATTATGGAAGGACAACGGTTCGTTGTGGATGTTTCTCCCGAAACCCTGAATCGAAGCATACTGGGAAAAATAAAAATAGGGGAGCGTGTCAATCTGGAGCGTGCCCTTCGATTATCGGACCGGTTGGATGGCCACCTCGTTTCCGGTCACGTGGACGGAATAGGCGTTTTGCAGGAGAGAAAAACCCTGGCAAACGCCATTCTTGTCACCATCGGCGTGTCAGAACATCTATCACGATATATGATTGAAAAAGGTTCCGTCGCCGTGGATGGCACCAGCCTGACCATCAACCGTTGCGACGCTGCCGGTTTCAATATCAGCATTATCCCCCACACGGCCGGCCTTACCACAATCGGCATGAAAAAAGTTGGCGATAAGGTTAATATCGAAACGGACATGATTGGAAAATACGTGGAACGCTTTGTTCTAAACCCCGGCACGGCCAAAAACCAACAGGAAGAAACCGAAGGAGGCATCGACGCTGCGTTTCTGGCAAAATCCGGTTTTATTTGAAAAACCCCATCCGGTGACAAAAAATAATCAAACAAGTGTCGCTGATACTGTGTGAAAATTCAGGTCCCTTTTATCACGATTGGGACTTATACGTAACCCAGGAGATTAATATCCACCATGCCAAAAATTAGTATCGACCAAGCCATCGAAGATATCCGGAATGGGAAAATGGTCGTCCTCGTTGACGATGAAGACAGGGAAAACGAAGGTGACCTGACCATGGCGGCGGAATTGGTGACCCCGGAAGCCATCAATTTTATGGCTAAATATGGACGGGGCCTTATCTGCCTCTCTTTGACCGCCGAACGATGTGCAAAATTGAACCTTCCCATGATGGTGGAGAATAACACCAGCCCCTTCGAAACCGGATTCACCGTATCCATTGAAGCCAAAAGCGGGGTCACCACGGGAATTTCAGCCGCAGATCGGGCAACAACGGTACTTGCCGCCGTTGCCGACGATGCTACCGCCAACGATTTGACGCGTCCCGGACATATCTTTCCTTTACGCGCCCGTGATGGGGGTGTCATGGTAAGGGTCGGTCAAACCGAAGGGAGTCTCGACCTGTCACGCCTGGCCGGTCTCAGGCCTGCAGGTGTGATCTGTGAGATTATGGACGACGACGGCACCATGGCCCGCCTGCCTTCTCTCGAGGCCTTCAGCCATGAACACGGACTCGGCATCTGTACGATCGCCGATCTGGTGGAGTATCGAATCCGTAAGGAACGCTTTGTGCACAGAGCTGCAGAGACGATCATCCCCACCCTTTATGGCGGAGACTATAAAATGATCGCGTTTGAGAACGACATTGATTCTCTGACCCATATCGCCCTGGTGAAAGGGGAGGTCGCCCCGGATCAACCGACAATGGTGCGTGTGCACTCGGAATGTATGACCGGTGACATCTTCGGTTCCATGCGCTGCGACTGCGGAGACCAATTGCATAAAGCCATGGAAATGATATCCGCCGAAGGGTCCGGCGTAATCCTCTATCTGCGTCAGGAGGGACGAGGCATCGGTCTGATCAACAAGTTAAAGGCATACGAACTCCAAAGGTGCAAAGGCATGGATACAGTGGAAGCCAACCTATCGTTGGGATTCAAGGACGATCTTCGTGATTACGGAATCGGCGCACAGATGCTGGTGGACATCGGCGTACGGAGAATGCGTCTTTTGACCAACAACCCCAAAAAAATGGTTGGCCTTGAAGGATATGGGCTTAGCGTTGTGGAGCAAATCCCTATCGAAGTCGAGGTCACTGATTTTAACCGGTGCTATCTGGAATGCAAAAAATTAAAAATGGGCCATACCCTCAGCTTTGAGGACCGCCTGGATCATCAATAGAAAAAGGAACCCCATATGCCGAATATTATCGAAGCCGGCTTAGTTGCCGAGGGAAAGCGGTTTGGCATCATTGCCAGCCGCTTTAATGATTTCATTACGGATAGACTGGTAGGAGGAGCTGTCGATGCCCTGACTCGAAGCGGTGCTAAAGACGCGGATATCGATATTGTCAAAGTGCCGGGAGCTTTTGAGATCCCACTGCTTGCACAAAAAATGGCACAAAGTGAAAAATACGATGCCGTTATCTGCCTGGGAGCGGTCATTCGGGGCGCCACATCTCATTATGACGTCGTATGCGCTGAAACCTCTAAAGGCATCGCCCATGTTGGGTTAGAGACCCAGGTTCCGGTAATTTTCGGGATTATTACAACGGATACGATCGAGCAGGCCATTGAACGCGCCGGCACAAAGGCGGGCAATAAAGGTTGGGATGCAGCAACGGCAGCCATCGAGATGGCCAATCTTATGGAGATAATGAACAAGGGATAATTCATGGGAACCCGTCGAACATCCAGAGAGCAGGCCCTACAGGCGCTTTTTTACATGGATATACACCGTGATTCCGTGGAAGATCCCGTCGGTTTGTTCTGTGATAATTTTACACGGAATAGGCCAACGGAACCCTTTTTCCACAGATTGATTGACGGGGTCAGAGAAAACCGTGAAACCATCGACACGGTCATCGAACGGTATTCCAGCAACTGGAAACTGTCGCGGATGCCCTGCGTGGACAGAAACATTTTGCGCATAGCCGTGTTCGAACTGATTTTTTGCGCTGACATCCCGCCCAAGGTCTCCATCAATGAGGCCATTGATGTCGGCAAACGCTTCGGCACGGAAGAATCCGGAGCGTTTATCAACGGCATTTTGGACAGCATTCGGATGGCCATTGATCAAAACAAAATTGACTGTATCCCCAAGACCATTGGTACATAGAAAAGGAGAACTGATTTGATTATTCGAGCTTTGGCGGTTGGCCCTATACAGGCAAATTGTTTCATTTTGGGTTGCGAAGAGACCAGGCAGGCGGCAGTGATCGACCCTGGTGACGATGCAGACCGGATTCTTACTCTCTTGGCTGAGGATCGGTTGACTGTGGCAACCATCATCAATACCCACGGCCACTTCGATCACGTGGGAGCTAACAAGCGGCTTAAAGAAGTGACCGGTGCGGATCTTCTCATCCATAGCATCGACGCTCCCATGCTCAGCCAGTTGTCGCAAATGGCGGGGGCCATGGGAATGTCAACGGAAAACTCTCCGCCGGCGGATCGATTGCTGGAGGATGGAGATGTCGTCTCTTTTGGTAACCACACCCTGAAGGTAATCCATACTCCAGGCCATACCCCAGGTGGGATATGCCTATATTGCGAATACATGGAAGGCGGTGTGATACAAAAAGCAGCGTTTGTTGGAGATACCCTTTTTGCAGGATCCATCGGCAGAACCGATTTTCCAGGGGGTGATTTCGACACCTTGATCAATGGTATCCGAACAAAACTCTTTACTCTGGATGACGATGTCAAGGTTTACCCCGGCCACATGAACAATACCACCATCGGTGTTGAAAAAAGAACAAACCCTTTTTGCGGCATAGGATAGCCTCAATATGATCAGATGCCAACTTCAGACTCTGTCATGTCTCTATCCATAAAACGAAAAAAGACCCGCCGGATCATGGTGGGCAATGTTGTGGTGGGCAATGGGGCACCTATCAGTGTCCAATCCATGACGAGCACAAAAACCGATGACGTTGCTGCCACTGTTCATCAGATCCATCGCTTGGAAAAAGCCGGTTGTGAAATTGTTCGTGTGGCGGTCCCGGATGAAGCTGCGGCTCAATCCATCCCACTGATAAAAAAAGAGATCTCGATCCCTTTGGTAGCTGATATCCATTTTGACTTTCGCTTGGCCATTGCCTCGGCCAGAGGCGGGGCTGACGGATTGCGGTTCAATCCCGGTAACATCGGCAGCAAAAAAAAGATAACGGCCTTGGTGACCTGCGCCAAAGACTATGGTGTTCCCATTCGTATCGGCGTCAATGCCGGATCCCTGGAAAAGGAGATCTGTGAGAAATATCAGGGGGTCACTGCTAAAGGCATGGTGGAAAGCGCACTTCGCCACGTGACCTTGCTACGGGACCAGGATTTTCACGACATCAAAATCTCCATCAAGGCTTCCGATGTTCCCCGGACCCTTGAGGCTTACCGACTCTTATCAAAAAAAACGGATCTGCCTCTTCATGTGGGTGTGACCGAAGCCGGTGCCCTGTATTCAGGTATCGTCAAATCGGCTCTGGGCATCGGTACATTGCTGGCAGAAGGAATCGGGGATACGCTTCGGGTTTCGCTCACCCGTGATCCGGTTGAAGAAATTCGGGTGGCCTACGAGATTCTTCGGGCGCTTGACATCCGCCATCGCGGTCCTGAAATAATCTCCTGCCCCACCTGCGGACGCTGCGACATCCCTTTGTTTGATATCGTTGATAAAGTGGAAAAGGCACTAATGACAAAAACAACTCCTATCAAACTGGCCATCATGGGCTGCGTGGTCAACGGTCCCGGAGAAGCAAAAGAAGCGGATATCGGTGTGGCCGGTGGCAACGGTGTGGGTATTTTATTCAAAAAAGGCAAGGTAGTAAAAAAATTCCCCGAAGATCAACTGGTGGATGTGGTTTTAGAAGCCGTGAATGCTTTTGAGCGGGAATCGATTACAGACAAAAAGAAGGATGGATGGAATGGGTAAACAGCAGAAAAATGCTATCTCTCCCTCTCGGGCAAAAGATTATCCTGAATGGTACCAGCAGGTCATCAAGGCATCGGATATGGCCGAACAGTCACCTGTCCGAGGGTGCATGGTCATAAAACCCTGGGGTTACACCCTTTGGGAAAATATCGTAGCACGAATGGACCGGATGTTTAAGGAAACCGGCGTCAAAAACGCCTATTTCCCTCTTTTTATTCCCCTCAATTTCCTCGAAAAAGAGGCGGAACATGTCGAAGGTTTCGCCAAAGAGTGCGCCGTGGTCACACATCATCGACTGGAGAAGGGAAACGATGGTGGCCTGGTTCCCGGCGGTCGTCTCACCGAACCCCTGGTTGTCCGCCCAACTTCGGAAACCATCATCGGTGACTCCTTCTCCAAATGGGTGAAAAGCTACCGTGACCTGCCGCTTTTAATCAACCAATGGGCCAATGTCGTTCGCTGGGAAATGCGCACACGGCTCTTCCTTCGCACCAGTGAATTTTTGTGGCAGGAAGGTCACACAGCCCATGCCACGGATACCGAGGCCATCGAGCGAACAGAACAAATGCTCAAGGTTTACGTCCGCATGGTTGAGGAGAACCTGGCCATACCCGTTATCAAAGGGCGAAAGACGGCTGCAGAAAGATTCCCCGGCGCCGTGGACACCTTATGTATCGAAGCGATGATGCAGGATCGAAAGGCACTCCAGGCCGGGACCTCACACTTTTTAGGCCAGAACTTCGCCAAGGCTTCCAATATCCGTTTTCAGACGGAAAACGAGACAGAGGAGTTTGCCTGGACCACCTCCTGGGGATCCTCCACAAGGCTGATCGGCGGCCTGATCATGACCCATGGCGATGATGACGGGGTCATTATGCCGCCGCGTGTTGCTCCGGCACATGTGGTTCTACTGCCCATTTTCCGAAAGCCTGACGAACGACGGAAGGTCATGGATTATGTGAACAGCCTTGCCGATTCCCTGCGGGATGTGACCTATGCCGGACGTGATCTGGTGGTGGAGGTGGACGATCGAGAAATAGGCGGTGCACGCGGATGGGAATGGATTAAAAAGGGCATTCCCATTCGAGCGGAAATCGGCCCCAGGGACATGGCAAAAGATTGTGTTTTCATGGCCAGACGGGATCGTCCGCACCGGGAAAAGACAGCCATCAAACGGGAAGCGTTCATTTCACAACTTCCCGACATGTTGGAAGATATGCAGAAGCAGCTCTTTCAGCGTGCATGCGGTTTCAGGGATCAGCACACCAGGAATGTAGACGACCAAAAGGATTTCTACGACTGGTTTACACCGAAAAACCCGAAGAAACCTGAAATTCACGGTGGTTTTGCCCTATCCCATTGGTGTGGGGATCAGGCTTGTGAAAGCAAAATCAAAGCGGACCTCAACGTCACCATTCGATGCATCCTACTTGACACACAAATAGAGACCGGTGCTTGCATTTGCTGTGGTAAACCCAGCGACAAGCGTGTGATTTTCGCCAAGGCGTATTAATGATCAGAATCACCGACATCCTTGATAAGGTCACGGAAAACCACCCGGATGCGGATGTCGACATCATCGACCGAGCCTATATCTTTTCCGCCCGGGTCCACGATGGCCAGATGCGCCTTTCCGGAGAACCTTATCTTTCCCATCCGCTGGAAGTAGCAGGTATTCTAGCGGATATGAAACTGGATTCGGTAAGCATTGCCGCCGGCCTCCTGCACGATGTCATCGAAGACACCCACGCAACGGACGCTGAAATCGGGGACATGTTTGGTCCCGATGTGCTGCACATCGTTTCCGGCGTAACCAAACTGAGCAAGTTGCCCTTCAACAGCGCACAGGCCAGAGAGGCGGCAAGTATTCGCAAAATGCTTTTAGCCATGGCCGACGATATCCGGGTCATTCTCATCAAATTGTCCGACCGGCTTCACAACATGCGGACCCTACAATTTCATAAAAGCGAGGCGAAAAAGAAGAAAATTGCCAAGGAAACCTTGGATATTTATGCCCCCATCGCCGCTCGCTTGGGTATTTACTGGATTAAAAACGAACTGGAAAACCGCTCCTTCCAATTCTTGAATCCTGAGGCATACGAAGATATCCGCCTTCGTGTGGCCAAAGACAAGGAGCATCGGGAAAAATATGTTGAGACCGTCCAAGAAATCATAAAAAAAAAATTAGAAGAAAACCGTCTCGTTAGCGAGATCATCGGCCGGTACAAGAATTTTTTCAGCATCCATCAAAAAATGCTTCATCAAAACCTCCCCTTTGAAGAAGTCTACGATATCATTGCCTTTCGAATCATTTTAGATACGATTCCCCAATGCTACGAAGCACTAGGACTCATGCACAGCCTATGGCGTCCTATCGCCAAAAAGTTCAAAGACTACATCGGGATGCCCAAACCGAACATGTACCAAAGCCTGCATACTACGGTCATTGGCCCTTATGGTGAACGGATCGAGATTCAGATCCGCACCCACGAAATGGACCATGTGGCCAAATCGGGTATTGCTGCCCATTGGAGTTACAAAGAGGGCAAGGTCATCGACGAAGATGCATCCAAAACGTTCGCTTGGGTTCAAAACCTGGTTGAAAACCAGGCAGCGTTCAGAGACCCCAATGAGTTTTTGGAAAATGTGCGGATCGACCTGTTTCCTGATGAAATCTATGTGTTTACACCACAAGGAGAGATCAAATCTCTGCCAAAGGGGGCCACTCCGATTGATTTTGCCTACCTGATTCACACGGAGGTCGGTGAGCAGTGTGTCGGGGCCAAGGTTAATGGCCGGATGGTCCAGCTGAGATACGAACTGCAGACGGGTGAAATCGTAGAGGTGGTCACCAGCAAGGGCCACCACCCGTCAAAGGACTGGCTCAATTTCGTAAAAACCGTCAAAGCACGTTCCCGGATTCGGCAATGGATAAAAATCCAGGAAAAGGACCGTAGCATCTCTTTGGGCCGAGAGATGTGCGAAAAAGCCTTTCGCAAATTTCGATTGAATTTCAACACCCTGATCAAAAGTGATGAAATGCAAAAGGTGGTGGACAACTTCGGATTCAAACAAACGGAAGATCTAATCGCCAGCGTCGGCTACGGAAAAATCACCCCCCTTCAGATCATCCGAAAAATCACCCCCCGGGAGACGGTGGAGGACGCCGACTCAATATTCAATAAAATCATCGCAAAGAAAAAAAAAAAGAAGGAAAAAGGCGGGGTCGTTGTCAAAGGGATAGACGATATTCTTGTCCGCTTCGGAAAATGCTGCCAGCCGGTGCCTGGAGACCCCATTACCGGCTATATAACCCGGGGGCGTGGTGTGACAATTCATCGGACTTCATGCGTCAATGCCAGGAAGTTGAATCCGGAACGTCATATTGAAGTGGAATGGAACCAGGAGACAACCGAATCCTACCCGGTAAAGATAAGAGTGTGTTCCCTTGACCGTGTAGGATTGTTGGCGGATATTGCAACAAATATCACTAAAAGCGGTGCCAACATATTGAGTGCCAATACGAAAACAAATGACAACCAGACTGTTGACAGCTATTTTACGTTATCTGTTAAGAGCACGGAACACCTGACCCGTGTGGTGGAATCATTGAAGCACGTCAGGCAGGTAGTGGATGTCAAACGTTTGGGGGTAGAGTAGTCTGCGCGGACAGACAGGCACAATGCAGGAACCACCTTCGGTCTCATCGTTTTGTTTAATTTGATGTAGCGAGGCGACAACGCCTCTATTAACTTCTGACTCCTATGGTGCTTTGACCACATTGCCCGATTTAATACACTGCGTGCACACCACCATTTTCTTCACTCGTCCTTTGTGAAGAGCCCGAACGCTCTGCAGGTTTGGGTTGAAGCGACGTTTTGTGACGTTATGGGCATGGCTGATGTTACTTCCCACCATTGGTTTC
>DAOWNV010000054.1 GCA_030642405.1 Desulfosarcina sp. | reverse complement strand
TGATCTGCGCCCATGCCGATTGCCCGTTTAATCACTTCGGCCGAACGATCCGGTCCTATGGTGATGGCATCGATGTTGGTACCGGGATATGCTTCTTTCAACAGTAAGGCTTCTTCAACGGCAAATTCATCCAACCGGTTCATTTCGTACCCGGTTATTGCATCCGCCTTAATCCAGCGGGCATAATCGTCGATTTGAATCGGGGTATCAGATTCACAGACCTGTTTGATGCACACCAGAATTTTCATAATTAGAAATAATATAAAGTGCTGCAAAGGGTGTCAATAAAAAAGCGAACGATCGTTCTTTTTTCTTGACTCTGCAAAAATAGGATTATATGAAATAATTGGAATCCAGACTTCAGACCTCGTTGAATAGTTTACTGGTTATTAGTTGGTTAAGTAAATTATAGTTATATAGTTATACAAGGTATCACGCCATGAGCGAAATTTATTTTATCAGACATGGTCAAGCTTCCTTCGGTGAAGAGAACTACGACCGATTGTCTACTTTGGGTGTCAAACAGGCACAATACCTGGCAAAGCATCTGGCCAAAACCGGTAAATCATTTGACGGAGTGTACTACGGTGAAATGGAGCGGCAGCAGAAAACCGCCCGCGAATACATCAACTATTTTTCAAGTAAGGGGCTGGCAGTGCTCCCGCCCGTTGTTTCCAAGGCATTCAACGAATATGACTCTTATGCCGTCTGGCAGGCCCTGATTCCGGAGATGATCGAAGATGAGCCATCTATTGCCAAAGATCTGGATAAACTTCCCGGTGATCAAAAAGCATTTCAAAGGGTTTTTTCACCGCTGATGAATCGCTGGATTACGGGAAAGTACAATGCTGACGGCATTCCGCGATGGGATGACTTTACTATGCGTGTCAAGCAGGGGGTTGAAGACTTAATGGCCCGCCATGGTGCCGACAAACGATTGGTGGTGTTTACATCCGGAGGGCCCATCTCGGTAGCGGTTCAGATCGTACTCGGTTTATCCGATAAAAAAGCGATCGAGATTTCATGGCAGATCTTGAATGCCTCCATCACCCGCATCAAATATAACAGCCGGGGTATGATACTGACCGGGTTTAACGATGTGACCCATCTGGAATTGGAGAGAGAGGAAGGACTGTTGACTTACCGGTAAAACTCGATAAGGATTGGGGATGAAATAAACTTTACAAGCCTAAGGGCCCAAATCACAATTGGAGGATTCTATGGACTTTGGCGTATCAGATAAAATGGAAACCATCACCAAGATGATCGATGAGTTTGTGGACAAAGAGCTTATTCCCATGGAACCGGCGCTATTGACCCGGTCCTTTAAAGACCTTCTTCCCGAACTCGAAGAGAAGCGCAGGATGGTCAAACAGATGGAGCTGTGGGCGCCGAACCACCCCACGGAATACGGCGGCATGGGGCTTAACCTGAAGGAGCATTCCCTGGTTTCCGAGTGCCTGGGTCGCACGCCGATTGGTCATTATATCTTCGGATGCCAAGCCCCGGATGCCGGCAACATTGAAATCCTGCACATGTTCGGCACTGAAGAGCAGAAGGAAAAATGGTTGCGCCCCCTGGTGGAGGGTAAGATCCGCAGCTGCTTTTCCATGACCGAGGTGGATCTGCCTGGTTCCAACCCGGTAATGATGGACACAACGGCGGTCAAAAACGGGGACGATTATGTAATCAACGGCCAGAAATGGTATACATCATCGTCGGACGGAGCCCGTTTTGCCATCGTCATGGTAGCAACCAATCCGGAAGCTTCTCGGTATCAGCAAGCCAGCATGATCATTGTCCCCACCGACACTAAGGGCTTTAACCAGGTCAGGAACATTCCGGTGATGGGTGAAGCCGGGGACGATTATTTCGGTCATGGTGAGATCCTGTATCAGAACTGCAGGGTACCGCAGAAGAACCTGTTGGGGCCGGAAGGGGGCGGGTTTGCTATTGCACAGGAAAGGCTCGGACCCGGTAGAATTCATCACTGCATGCGCTGGATCGGCATTTGTAACCGCTGCTTTGATCTTTTATGTTCGCGGGCCGTCACCCGGCCCATCGCTCCGGGAAAAACCCTGGCCGGCAAAGAGATCATCCAGATGTGGATTGCCGAATGTGCGGCCGATATCCAGGCGGCCAGGCTCATGGTGCTTTTTGCCGCCGACAGGATTGACAAGGTGGGGGCCAAAGCGGCCCGCAATGAGATCTCCATGATCAAGTATGTTGTTGCCAATACCATGATGAAGGTCGTTGACCGGGCCCTGCAGGTTCACGGCGGTATGGGGATGACCGATGACACGATTATTGCCTGGTATTACCGTCACGAACGAGCTTCCCGCATTTACGACGGTGCGGACGAGGTTCACAAGGTCTCGGTGGCAAAGAGGATCCTAAAGGAATACGAGAACAAAAAGATGTGTAAACAGTAAGTTTTTATGGCTCCGGTTACCGAAAACGACACACCTAGTTTTATTCCCTACGCTAAGGAGGCCGTTGATGGACACGATTGATCAGGCGACACACATTCGACAAGGGGAAAAACTGGATTCACTTAAAGTTGAAGCATTCTTAAAAGACACCATACCCGGATTACAGGGCGAGATAGTCATCCGGCAGTTTCCCAGCGGACACTCCAATTTGACCTACCTGGTCACTTTCAGTAACCGTGAGCTGGTACTACGCCGGCCTCCGTTTGGAACCAAGGCCAAAACAGCTCACGACATGGGCCGCGAATACCGCATCCTCAGCGCGCTTAAGGACATCTATCCCTACTGTCCCACGCCCCTTGCCTATACGGAAGATACGGATGTTCTCGGATGCCGATTTTATGTTATGGAGAGGATCCGGGGAACCATTGTTAGGCGCGAATTCCCGGCAGGTATTGCAGTGTCGCCGGAAAAAGTTGCCGAGCTGTGCCGCAACCTGGTACAGGTACATCATGAACTGCATGCCATTGACTACCGTCAGGTCGGACTTGAGAATTTCGGCAAGCCGGCCGGGTATGTTCAGCGTCAATTGGTGGGTTGGATCAAGCGGTACCGTTCCGCGCGTACCCCGGATGCTCCTGACTGTGAGGACATCATGGCTTGGCTGGAGGAAAAAATGCCGCCTGACTTTCCAAATCCGGCGATTATTCATAATGATTTTAAGATGGATAATGTGGTGCTTGACAAAAACGATCCAGGCAAGATCATAGGTGTGCTGGACTGGGAAATGGCCACCGTTGGTGATCCGCTTATGGATCTCGGTAGTTCCCTGGCTTACTGGATACAAAAAGGGGATCCTCCCGAGATGCAGGCGATCCGGACTATGCCCAGCGACAGTAAGGGCGCCTTCACTCGAGATGAGCTGGTCAGCCATTATGCGGAGCTGGCCGGATTGGCCATAGACAACTATGACTTTTACTACTGTTTCGGCTTGTTTCGGATGGCGGTTATTGCACAACAGATTTACTATCGATTCTACCACGGTCAGACAAAGGACAAACGCTTTGAAGCCATGATTCTGGGAGTTCATATCTTGGAAAAAACGGTGCGGCTTAATATTGAACGATCGGATCTTTAAGCTTGTTTGTGCGTGTTGAAATGGTTGTTGACACATGAGGATCTTTTTGACATTTTTATCGAGTAGAAAGCAAATCCCTATCTTAACAATTGCCGTTTTTATTTTTAATTGAGCCAATTCCAAGGAGAACACCATGGGTGTACGCGATTTTACCATTTATGACTTTATCCACAGAAATGCCTCATTGTATCCGGATCGTGATGCTATTGTTTTTAATGATCAACGGTTGACCCACAAGGCTTACAAAGAAAAAGTCGACAGCCTCGCTAAAGGTCTGACCGAGGCGGGTGTCAGGCTGGAGGATAGGCTGGGCGTTGTGGCACACAACAGTGATGAATTTATGATCCTGTATGGCGCGGCCGCCAAGATCGGCGCCATTATTTTGCCGGTCAACTGGCGTTTTCAACCCGATGAGGTTGCCTTCGTCCTGAAGGATTGTAAACCGAAATTTGTTTTTGCCGGTGCCGATTATCAGAAAACAGTTAAGGAGATCGCTGACAAATCGAGTTTTATAGAGAAGTGCTATGGCATCGGAGGCGGTCAGATGCAGGCGGGATTTATGGAATTTAATTCGTTATTGGCGGATCCAGGAGACAATGATGCGCCGGATATTTCAGCAAATGCCGGGTTCGTAATCATCCACACGGCTGCGGTTGAAGGTCATCCCCGTGGGGCCCTGCTGAGTCAGGCCAATTGTGTGTACTCCAGCCTAACCGCGATAAGTGATTATGAGCTTGATCAAGATGGGTGTCACATCTGTATTTTACCACTTTTTCATGTAGCAGGGCTAAACCTTTCCATCTCCATGATGCATGCCGGTGGGAAAAACGTTATTTTGGAACGTTTCGATCCTGAATTGACGTTAAAACTGATTGAAAAGGAAAAGGGTACGGTTTTCTTTAATTTCGCACCTATTCTCGGTATGTTGATGGACAAGTATGAAGAGGGGGGCTATGATATTTCCAGTATCCGGCATTTGAGCGGCATGGACCATCCAGACAACATCAAGCGGTTCATTAAGCTGGCACCGGATGCCGTCTATCATACCGGTTTTGCGCAAACCGAGGCGATGGGCGTGACTGGTTGCCCGATAGCTGAAAAACCCGGAAGTGCCGGGAAGCCGACGAACCTGGCCAGGGTTGCCCTCTTTGATGACTATGATATTGAGGTACCGGTGGGATCCCCGGGAGAAATCTGCGTTCGGTCACCAACTGTATTCCTCGGATATTGGGGCCTGGAAGAGGAAACAGCAGACACATTTCGAAATGGCTGGCACCATACCGGTGATATCGGGCGCTTCGACGAAGATGGATATCTCTGGTACGTTAAACGCAAGGCACAGAAAGAGCTTATTAAACCGGGTGGTGAAAACGTCTATCCAATCGAAGTCGAAAAGGCGATCCTTGAACATCCATCGATCGCAGAAGTGAGTGTGATCGGGGTCCCCGATCCGAAATGGGGTGAGGCCATCAAGGCTGTATGTGTATTGAAGTCGGGAGAGTCGGTTGTTGAAAAAGAACTCATCGAATTTGTCGGTTCTAAAATCGCGCGATATAAAAAGCCCCAACAGGTGGTTTATGTGGATGCCCTTCCCCGAACCGAAGGAGGGGAGATAGACCGCGAAACGGTTAAAACAGAGCACGGTGCCAAATATTAAAGTGGTCTGAATCACTACCCACACTGAAAAAGATGAGTATTTACGGGCTATGACCCGCCGATCGGGGTCGGTCAGGTAACGCTACGACCCCTTTGTCCGGCTACCTACCCTCTTTTTGCTTGACATACCTATGGGAAAAATCCATTCTGGCAATTATGCATCATATGATGGAAACAAATAATGGAATTTATGTTCTGGATCTTGGAGACCGCCTGTGCCGACACCGTTGGAGAAAGCGAGAAAAAACCCTGATTCGATGAAGGCGAAGATACTGCTATCCGCCCGACATCTATTTGGCGAATACGGATATCACGGGGTTACGACGCGCATGATTGCCAATGAAGTGGGGATTGATATCTCGACACTTCACTACCACTGGGGTGACAAAGAGAGTCTGTATGATGCGGTGGTGACGGATATTCACGATGAGATTATTGGTGTTTTGAAGGATGTTGAGAAAGTGGCGCATGGAAAATCGATGACGACCAGGCTGAACATAGCTATTGACACGGTGTGTGATTTTCTGTTTGCTAAGCCGGAAGTCCCCAAGCTGGTCGTAGTTAGCGCTTTTACTAAGACCCGGCCACACGGTATCAAGGACGACCGGTTATCACAGCATGTTCCGAACATTGCCATAGCCATGGGGCTGGCGCCTGATAAAAAGGGGGTTTCTCCCCGTGATCTGGCAAGGGTACTGGCGATTGCAAATGCCATGTACTCGTTTGCCTCAGGCGAGTCTTCGTTCAAACAATTGCTAAAAGTGGAGCACAAGGAGTATGTGTCCATTGTCAAGGACACACTGAAGTTTATTTTGACACCTGCATTTACGCAAGAAACGGCTCAGAATTTAGCTGTTCGTTCATAAAATTAGTTTTTAAATTCGTCCGGTTGATCTGACTGACTCCCGAATTCAACAAAAGGGTCGGTGTCAGGTTCCGGTAAAAAAAGACCCTTGTGGACGGCTTCCTGGCGGGGAGTTACTATATCCCAGGTGCCGGCCGCTGAAGGGCCGTGACACTTAATGAAAACAGGAGGAGGTTTAAATGGGTGATGTTAGTTTTGATGGAAGAGTGGCAATTGTAACCGGTGCAGGTGCCGGTTTGGGGAAAACCTATGCAATTGAACTGGCAAAAAGAGGTGCAAAGGTTGTAGTGAATGACCTTGGTGGAGCCAGGGATGGTACGGGTTCCAGCGCAAGCGCGGCTGATCAGGTAGTTGAAGAGATCAAGGCTGCCGGTGGCGAAGCTGCTGCCAATTATGATTCCGTTGCCTCGATTGAAGGCGGAAAGAATATTGTTAAAACTGCCGTGGACAATTTTGGAACCGTAGACATTGTGATCAACAATGCCGGTATTTTAAGGGACAAGAGTATCGTGAAAATGGTAGAGGCTGAATGGGACCTGGTCTTGGCAGTTCACCTGAAAGGTGCATTCTGCGTGACACAACCGGCTTTTTCCATTATGAAAGAGAAGGGGTACGGCCGTGTGGTAAACACGACATCAGGTGCCGGCCTTTATGGAAACTTCGGCCAGATTAACTACAGTTCAGCAAAGCTCGGTGTGTTAGGGGTTATGCACTCTGTACATATTGAAGGTGCTAAGTACAATGTCAAGGCAAACACCATTGCTCCCATTGCTGCTTCACGGTTGACCGAAGATGTTATGCCCCCGGACGTTTTTGCCAAGCTGGATCCGAAATTCGTAACACCACTGGTACTATTTCTGGCATCTGAAGAGAATCAAGACTCCGATATGATCTTTAACTGTGCCGCAGGATGGTACAGTAGGGCTGCTATGATGTGTGCAACTGGAACGATAATTGGAGATGGTGTCAAGGATATTTCAGTTGAGCAGGTTCGTGATGAGTGGGGCAAGATTACCAGTCTAGACGAAGCCAAGGTATTGGCAGGTGGTGTCAATGATAGTTTTGGTTACTTGACACCTTTGATGTCAGGTGGCATGTCGACAGGCCCTAACAAGTAGTATGAATGATGCGGGCATCGCCTGGTACCCGCTATTTAAGGCAGTATTAACAGAACAATCCGGGGATGAGCTTCCGTCCCCGGATTTCTCGTCCTTTATAGACAGATCTCGTTTCCGTGTCCGACACAATACCGGATTTCAACTCCTACCGGGCTTTGATCCCGTAGCAATTCTTTACTTAAAACTTACAGTCGATTAAGCTGTCACTCAATCAAATGATGTAACTATTTGTTTGGAATTTTCCGATAAAATTCACAATCCTAAACAGTATGGAGGAATTAAGATGGGGCCATTAAAAGGAATGAAGATTGTTGAGATCGGTAGCATAGGGCCGGGACCATTTTGCGCTCAGATGCTGGCGGATATGGGAGCCGAAATAGTCCGCATTGACCGCAGGGGACCTTCGCTTCTCTCGCAGGAGACTAAGTACGAGATTTTGCACCGAAACCGTCGATCGGTAGCGGTGGACTTGAAGAACCCGGAAGGCGTAAAAGCGGTTTTGAAGCTGATCTCCAAGTCGGAAGCGTTGATTGAGGGGTTCCGTCCGGGTGTAATGGAGAACCTGGGACTGGGTCCGGATGTATGCCTGCAGGAGAATCCGAAGCTGGTATACGGGCGTATGACCGGCTGGGGGCAGGATGGTCCCATGTCCCAGGCGGCCGGACATGACATTAACTATATCTCTTTATCAGGAGCGTTGCATGCCATCGGTTCGAAAGGTCAAAAACCGATGATTCCCCTGAACCTGGTTGGTGACTTTGGTGGTGGGGGGATGCTGCTCGCACTCGGCATTATGTGTGGTGTGTACGAAGCAAACAGATCCGGGCAGGGACAGGTGGTTGATGCGGCGATGGTAGAGGGATCTTCCGCACTTATGGGTATGTTTTACGGCATGTTTGCCGGCGGTCTTCATAGCAACCACCGGGGTACTAATATGCTGGACGGTGGCGCCCATTTTTATGATACTTACGAAACAGCAGACGGCAAGTGGATCTCCATCGGTTCAATTGAACCCCAATTTTATGCATTGTTGCTGAAACACACAGGGATAGAGGATAAGGAGTATCAAAACCAGCTGGCGTTTGATAAATGGCCGGAATGGAAGGAAGAGATCACAGCAATCTTCAAAACGAAAACCAGAGATGAGTGGTGCGAGATTATGGAGGGAACTGATGTCTGCTTTGCGCCCGTACTGGCTTTCGATGAGGTGATGGATCATCCCCACAATAAGGCCAGGGGGACACTGATCAACTATGGAGGTGTTCTGCAACCGGCTCCGGCACCGCGATTCAGTCGCACAGAACCAGAGATGAGATACCCGCCTCCTAAAAAGGGAGAGCATAACGAAGAGGCTTTGAGGGACTGGGGATTTCAGCCGGATGAAATTGAAGCGCTGAAGTCGAGCGGTGCCATTTAGGTTAAAAGGCGCTTGCCCTACCGGGGATATCATGGTTTTTTATTTTCACACCCATCACCAATGACATATGCAAAAATGCAATTTATGAAATGAGACAGGGGTTGTCTCTATCATTATAGACTGATAACCCACTTAGAAAAAAGCGCCGCTGATTTAAGGATTGTGTTTTATACTAATTGTACCCCCCAATCTTATGCGGCGCTATTACTTTTTACCGTCCTCCGAAACCTGCGTCTGAGATTTCAACTGCAGCTCCATTACAATCTTTAATCGAGTTCATCTTGCCAAGGGTTCCAGGGAGTACTGTCTTGATAAAAAACTCAGCTGTCTTTATCTGTCCCTGATAGAATTCAATATCCTTTTTGCCGGCGGATTCAAGCTTTGATGAAGCAATAGCTGCTCTCCACAACAACATCCAGGCTATTATGACGTCCCCCATAACTTCCAGGAACGGATAAGCCGATGCATACGCATTTTTGAATCCCGCTGATATCGCGGTTTTCCCGATTGCCTGAGCTGTTTCCAAAAATTGAATGACGCCGTTTTCTGTTGCTTTGGTGATATTTTCCAAAGCCGGGAATTTTTTTGCTATGGCAATTGTATCGTTCATTTTATCAATAAGATTCAGTAACGTTTTCCCACCATTCATACCCAGTTTTCGTCCCAAAAGATCCATTGCCTGAATACCGTCGGTGCCTTCGTAAATGGATGTAATCCTGCAATCCCTGGTCAGTTGTTCAACGGGGTACTCTTTTGTGTACCCATACCCACCATAAACCATCATGGCCATTGCACATATTTCAAAACCACGCTGACTGCAATAAGCCTTAACAACCGGGGTCAAAAGCTCGGTAAAAGCCTCTGCAATCTGTTTTTCTTCTTCATTTTCAGAAATCTTAATAGTATCGAAACATTTGGATACGTAGTAGGTAAAACTCCGCATTCCATCGACATGGGCTTTCATCCATAATAGCATTCTTCTAACATCAGGATGGTTGATAATGGCAACGGACTTGGCGGTCATATCTCTACCTGCTGCTATATCTCTACCCTGTATTCTTTCCCGGGCATAGTTTAGCGCTGCCAGATAGGCATTAGAAGCGTAACAAAAACCCTGAAAGCCAACGCTCAATCGAGCTTCATTCATCATATAGAACATGATTTTCATGCCTTTGTTTTCTTCTCCCAGGAGAAGCCCGCGACAGCCCCCCTTGCTACCCATGGACATAGTGCAGGTTGAGCTGGCATGAATGCCCATTTTTTCTTCGACACCTGTACAGATAATATCGTTTCTATCCCCAATGCTTCCATCCTCGTTGATCCAGAATTTAGGAACCAGAAATATGGAAATACCTTTGGTTCCGGGAGGAGCGCCCTCTATTCTTGCCAGAACGGGATTGATAATATTATCTGTTAAATCATGTTCCCCATTTGTGATGAAAATTTTATTCCCGGTCAGAGAATAGGTACCATCGTCTTTTTTAACGGCCGTTGTTTCCAGAGCCCCCACATCGGAGCCGGCAACCGGTTCTGTAAGCAGCATTGTTCCTGCCCATTTACCGGTGTATAGTTTATTCAAGAACATATACTTTTGTTGGTCAGTTCCAAACAACTCAACCATTTTACCTGTGCCATGTCCCATCATGGCGTAATTAACCAGGCTATAATTACAAAACAAGTATTCTACAGCTGCTTTCGAGACAATATCCGGTAATCCCTGACCACCAAATTCGACATCTTCATTCATTGCCGTCCATTCCCCTTCTCGGAGCAAATCAAAGGGTTTTTTAAAACAATCTGGTGTTTTTACTGTCATATTATCATATATTACGCCTTCTCTATCACCAATACTGTTTACCGGCAAAAGTTCCTTGATTGCAAAACTTCGTGCCTCATTAATGAGCAGGTCTACCGTTTTTCTATTCAGATCCTCGAACTTCTTTGCTTTTATTAACTCTTCAACTTCCAATTGTTCAAATAAAACAAAATCAATATCACGTCTATCCGCAATTACCTGTGCCATGTTCCTCCCCAGATATGTAAGTTGTAAGCGATGTACTATATCGTCTTTATTATGGATATATCCCAAGACCCGATTAGGGTATTTTTTTCTACCGACCGGACACTTTCAGTTGAGCGGATAATCGAATATTAGGCGCCAGGTGGACGGCCGAGGCTGCATTAATGAGAAGATTGGTTGCATAAGGTGGCAATTAATAAAAATCACATTCCTTAGATTCTCTCATGGGCGCACTGCTACGCATAAAAATATAATACTTTTATAGGGAATTACAGTCAAGGTATTTTCCAACATTATATTTTATAAATTTTGGGATTGAAATTTTTTTAAAAACTGTATAAGTTCAGTAACCGTCCTTTCCAAAGTGTTTATCTATTGCAGCACACTTTTCCGTTGAGCTGCGGGTACCACGAGCACTATGGCTGATAGAACGGGAAAAACGCAGAGCCAATCTACTTTTAGACCATCCATTATGTTCAGTTTGATCACAGGATTTAAAGAATAAGCCCGAAATAGAAAATAGTTATATAGATTCACTCGTTAAATTGAACGGATAACAAAAATAAAGTCAAAAAATGGAAAGGAGGTGGTAAAATGTCTGCATTAAAACATCTTTTTGAACCTATAATGGTTGGTAAAATGGTGGTTAAAAATCGTCTGGTTATGCCACCCATGGGAGTTAATTTTGGTGTGGATGACGAGGGGTACGTCACAGAGCAGTTGTGTGAGTATTTTTCGGAAAGAGCAAAAGGTGGGACAGGGATGATGATAATGGGTGGAGGAGCTACTCATCCAACAGGTCTCGATTTGCCTGTTTTGCCTCTGCTTTGGGACGACAAATATATTCCGGCGTTAAAAAAATTAGCTGATGCCGCCCATGAAGACGGCTCAAAATTTGGTATGCAGCTTCTACATGGTGGAAGACAGGTCTGGCACGATAATAGAGTTGCGCCATCACCTATTAAAGCATTGGCAGCTGTAACCGGTGATCCCCCAAGAGAGTTGGACATAGACACTATTAATGAAATTTTAGAATCGTTTGGAACAGCTGCCAGACGATGCCGGGAAGCCGGGATTGACTTTGTGGAAATCCATGCTGCACACGGCTATCTGGTTAACCAGTTTATGGCACAAAACTCTAATATTCGTACCGATCAGTATGGTGGATCTTTTGAGAACAGAATTAGATTTTTCCTGGAGTGTATACAAACAATACAGAGTCACACCGGCGGCGATTTTCCAATAGGTGTCCGCTTTAATGGTGATGACTTTGTGCATAACGGTTGGACGCTGGAAGAATCGGTAAAACTGGCACCGATTCTTGAAAAGCATGGAGCTTGCTACCTTCATATTTCGGCGTCTATATACGGATCCTTTCCGATCACTATCCCGTCAATGTACGCAGAAGAGGGCTGCTTTGTACATTTAGCCGAAGCTGTAAAGAAAGAAGTATCCATTCCAGTAATAACCGTGGGTAGGATCAAAAATCCAATAATGGCGGATCGGATTATCAAAGAAGGCCGGGCGGATATGGTCTCCATGGGCAGAGCTCATCTGGCTGATTCCGAGTTGGCAAAAAAGGCAGCC
>DAOWNV010000228.1 GCA_030642405.1 Desulfosarcina sp. | reverse complement strand
CGTCCGCTGTTTTTCTTGACCAGGGCAAGTATCTGCCGGTGGCGGTCTTGGATATGTATTCTAAAAAAGGTATGCAAACCATAGTTCCTTCGAAGTCGATGGATCATTGAAAAAAAAGTAAAGCTGGAATTAAATCAACGGCTCTGAATGTAAAACATAGATTATTGTTTGTAAACGACTGGTTTGACAATGGACTTGATCTTCAGAAATTATGCGTGAATGACCATTGTCAACGGGATGGTTGGCGGTGTATAGGACTTTAAGGTTTACGGTTCATGGTTCACGGTATAAAAGATGGGTGTGGTTTTCCATTTTCAGTATTGAGCATTGAGCTTTAATCTTTGTTTCATACAATTGCCGACTGCATTAGAAAAGGTGAGGTTGCTTTAAAAAAACAGATACGGAAATCACATCATGCCCCATCAAGAAATCGATCTTTCATTGCTAAAAACATACCGGGCCGCGGAAAGATCTTCGAAAGTGACGACCCTGGTGGAAGGCGCTTCTTTGAGGAAGGGAATGCTTTTTTCCGAGTTTTTGGATTCGCTTCCCTCCATATTAAAAGCCGATGACTTGAAGGCCGTTGCCCGAGCTGTTGTGGCTGCCGGACGATTGGACAAACCGGTGGTGATCATGTTTGGCGGTCATGTCATCAAAACCGGTTGTGCCCCCGTTCTTGCCGGTCTTTTGAAACAGGGGTTCATTACTCACCTTGCGTCCAATGGTTCTGCGGCCATTCATGATACGGAACTGGCACGGTTCGGCCATACCTCGGAAGAGGTGGCTACCCAATTGGAAGACGGCTCCTTCGGTATGGCAGCGGATACGGCATTGCTCGTCAACGATGCGGCCCGAAGAGCCGCTTCCGGTGACGAAGGATTCGGAGAGGCGGTTGGAGCGATGCTGCGGGAAGAGAATGCGCCTCATGTTCACCGTGCCCTTGTAGCTGCCGCCCATCGCTTGAATATCCCCTACACGCTTCATGTGGCCATGGGAACGGACATCGTTCATCAACACCCGACGGCCAGTGGCAGCGCCATCGGCGAGGCCTCTTTAAGGGATTTTCGAATTTTTGCACAAACCGTTTCCCAACTCGGAGGCGGCGGTGTGGTGATTAACCTGGGCAGTGCGGTGATCATGCCGGAGGTTTTTTTAAAGGCCTTGGCAATAGCTCGTAATCTGGGGTATCCGGTTAAAGATTTCGTCACAGCCAATTTCGATATGATTCAGCACTACCGGCCCCGGGTCAATGTGGTGCAGCGGCCGGTGCTTAGTGGTGGAAAAGGATATGAGATCACCGGTCACCACGAAATCATGGTCCCGCTCCTGGCTGCCGCGATTTTTGAATACGCCGGTGTCCACGAGTGAACCAAGGATAAAAATGCTGCAAATCATCCTTGTGTGTGTTATCTGTGATCGATTCGATCAGAAAAGCAGAATCATTTGAAACGATGACCTTCACGATTCATCATTAGATGTTGGAAAGGGAGCAAAAAGAAAACCAATGCTGAATACCATGGTTGATACCCATATACAAATCATGGAAAATCTTAAAACCATGGGGTCTGATTTGGATATGGCCGGCGAAACGCTGCTGCAGTGCCTGCTTCACAGTGGGAAGCTGTTGATTTGCGGTAATGGTGGAAGCGCAAGTGATGCCCAACATTTTGCCGCTGAAATCGTCGGACGATTCGAACAAGAACGTAGTGCCTTCCCTGCCATCGCATTATCTACGGATACTTCCATACTCACAGCTGTGGGGAACGATTATGGGTACGATCAGGTCTTTGCCCGTCAAGTGATGGGGTTGGGGCAGTTGGGGGATGTGCTGATTGGTATCTCCACTTCCGGCAACTCCGGAAATGTCCTTAAGGCTGTGGAACAGGCCCAATCCAAGGGTATGATCACCGTGGGGTTGTTGGGAAAAGATGGCGGCACCCTTAAAGAGAGGGTGGATCAGGCCATTGTCGTAGACAGTCCCACCACTGCCCGTATTCAGGAAGCGCATATTTTTATTTTGCACTATTGGGCATGGCTGATTGATATAGAATTGCTCAAGGTCTGTGGCGATAAGGGTTGAGTTATATGTTCTCCTCCACACAGCTGGCTGATTGCCTGAAACGTACCCGTGTTCTGGTTGTCGGGGATTTGATGCTGGATTGCTACTATTGGGGAAAAGTGAGGCGGATATCGCCTGAAGCACCGGTGCCTATCGTTAAGGTGAATGAGAAGACCTATCGCCTTGGTGGTGCAGGTAATGTGATTGCCAATCTGTCCGGTCTAGGATGTCAATCCACCATCGTCAGTGTTATAGGGCAGGATGCACCGGCAACGCAGGTCAAGAATCTGATGGCGTCGTTTCATGTTGACGATCAATGTGTTGTCGACACCAAGCGGCCGACCACCACCAAGACCCGAATTATGGCTGACAAACAGCAGGTGGTCCGGCTTGATGAAGAAAATGGCGGAAATCTGGGCTCCGGGATTTCGAATCACCTTTTTGAAGTAATAAAACGCCAACTTGCATTAACCCATACGCTTATTTTATCCGATTATGGTAAGGGATTGTTTGCCTCTGCCGATTTTATTCAAAACATCATTAAAGAGTGCGGAAAAACGAATATCCCGGTTTTTATCGATCCCAAGGGCCGCAATTGGCACAGATATACCGGCGCTACATGTATTACGCCGAATACGGCGGAACTGGAACTGGTGATCGGAGAGCCCATGGGGAGCGATTACAATCTGACCTCTGCCGCTCTCAATTTGTGTCGCGAACTCTCCTTTGACAAGCTTCTTGTTACCCGGGGGCCCAAGGGGATGACACTTGTCGGTGAGGGATCGTCACCCGTCACCATTGCAGCGAAAGCCAGGGAAGTATTTGATGTATCCGGTGCGGGAGATACGGTGATCGCAACGCTGGCAGCCTGTGTAGCTTCTGGGCTTTGTTTTAGTGATGCGGCATCCGTGGCCAATTCAGCGGCAGGGATCGTAGTGGGCAAGCTGGGTACGCAACCCGTTACATGGCCGGAACTGGAACGGGCATTGGATGAGGATGAGCAACGAAAGCCAACTTCCACCTTGTGGAAGGCAGCAGATGTTTCTGAAGCCGAAATCCGCCTGGCCAGGTGGCGGCAGGAGGAACAACGGATCGTATTCACCAACGGCTGCTTTGATTTGTTGCACCCCGGACATGTGAGTCTGCTCCATCAAGCCCGCCGATTGGGTGATCGCCTGATCGTGGGACTGAACACCGACGACTCCATCAAGCGGCTGAAAGGGCCCTGGAGGCCCATACTTCCCGGACCGGATCGGGCGGCTATCCTCAGTGCCCTTGAAGATGTCGACATGGTTGTTTTTTTTGATGAAGATACGCCTTTGAATCTTATCGGAAGATTGCGGCCGGATATCCTGGTCAAAGGGGCTGATTATCGCATCGGGGATGTGGTGGGCAAAGATATTGTAGAATCATACGGTGGTCAAGTCCGCCTGGTCGACATTCTTGAAGGTCACAGTACAACCACCATTGCCCGTAAATTGTCGGAAAATAGTGATCAAACTGAAACACAAACGAAAAAAGGTGTGAATGATGGCGATTAACCAAGAACTGCTCGATATACTCGCCTGTCCCAAATGCAAAGGGGAAATCCATCTCAATGATACTGAAGACGGATTGATCTGCGAAGCGTGTAAGCTGATTTACGAGATTCGGGATGATATTCCCATTATGTTAATAGAAGAGGCCAAGCCTTTATCGTAGCCGAAATGAAACGTTTTACCGGTAGACTGATTTTTTTTTCGTCCTTTTGAACCATGAGCCAGCCCAAACCACCCAAACCCGCCAAACTTGTTGTGGGGTTTTTCTTGAAAGAAAAGTCGCTTGCAGAGCAGGTCGTCTTGGACCTTGAAGCACAGATGGGGCCCATTGACATGGTGAGTGCATGGATGCCTTTTGACTTTACATCTTACTATGAAAAAGAGATGGGTGAACCGCTGTATCGTCGAATGGTCGTTTTTAAATCTCTTGTTGAACAGACAAAGTTGGCCTCACTAAAAAAGGTGACAAACGATCTGGAAAAACAATATCAAAAGGACGGTCACCGTCAGGTTAATATTGATCCTGGATATTTGCTTCCGGAACGTTTCGTTTTGGCTACGGGTAAGAATTTTACACACCGCATTTATGTCGGAGAAGGAATTTATGCCGATTTGACGCTGATCTACCAAAAAGGTGATTTTCGAACATTGCCATGGACTTATCCTGATTATGCGGACAGCCGCATGATTGCGTTCTTGACTTTGGTCCGGAATAAATACATGGGGGATCTGAAAAAAACGGCATCAACATCGTTGCGGGAGCTAACATGATTAAAAGTATGACAGCCTATGCCCGGGGAGAAATTCAGAAAGCGCCTTTTACGGTTCGTGTCGAAGTCCGTACATACAACAGCCGGCACCTTGATGTTGCCCTGCGGCTAACGCACGGTTTCGAGTCGTTGGAGGAGCGGATTAAGGGATTGATCGCTGAAGCTGTGGCCCGTGGACGGGTGGACATCAAGGTTCAGATCAAAGACGATTCCGATACGGGCTTCGCATACAACGTCAACCTTTCACGCGCTCGGGCTTACCACCAGGCCTTGACCGTTTTAAATGATGACCTGGGGCTGGCTGAGCCTGTCACTGCGGAAGCCGTCATGGCTGCCGGCAATATCGTCCAGACAGTGGAGGTGGAAAAGGATGTAGATGCGGCCTGGTCCCATTTGGAGCCTTGCGTAAGATCGGTATTAGGGGATCTTGATGCCATGCGGCGAGTCGAGGGGGATCATTTG
>DAOWNV010000243.1 GCA_030642405.1 Desulfosarcina sp. | reverse complement strand
GGGACAGGAAGAAGGAACCATTCGGCGGGATTTGTATCTGGGAATCGTCAAACGGTTCATAAACGGTGCTGTTGATGAGGTTATAAACGCCTGGATTCTTTCAGGCGGAGAATACGATTTGGTGACAATGGCGGATCCGTTGGTGGACTTGTTTATCAAGGGAATCGGGAATCCTAAGGATTGGGGATAAAATTCACAATCCTAATTAGCTTGGAGGTATTGAATATGGCACAACAAATTGCAGACAGAAGAGATGTGGATTTCGTTCTGCATGAGCAATTGAACGTGGGGGAGTTGAGCAAACATCAGAGATTCAGTGAATTCAACAAGAAAACCGTGGACTTGATTGTCAGTGAAGCCCGGAACCTGGCAATCAAGGAGATTCTTCCTACCTTCAAGCAGGGAGATGAAGAAGGGTGCCGGTTGGAGAACGGTGAGGTTTTCGTGCCGGAGAGTTTCAAGCGTGCTTATGAACTTTATAACGAGGGTGAATGGCTGGCCATGACGGAAGACGCGGAATTTGGCGGGCAGGGGATGCCCCGAACCGTTGCCATGGCCGCCGGAGATTATTTCAACGGTGCTAACTATGCCTTCATGATGTATCCGGGGCTCACCCATGGTGCTGCTTTATTGGTGGAAGCATTCGGAACAGAGCGGCAGAAGAAACTCTATTTGAAAAACATGTTTACCGGTAAATGGACCGGAACGATGCTGCTGACAGAGCCGGAAGCCGGCTCCGATGTGGGCAATCTATCCACTTCCGCCGTTAAAAACCCTGATGGTACGTACACGATCACCGGCAGCAAAATTTTTATTTCCGCCGGAGAGCATGACCTGGTAGCAAATATTGTACACCCGGTTCTGGCCCGCATCGAAGGCGCACCGGCCGGGACCAAAGGCATCTCCCTTTTTCTGGTTCCCAAATACCGGGTCAACGAAGACGCAAGCCTCGGCGAGCGCAACGATGTGGTTTGTACGGGTATCGAGCACAAGATGGGGATCAACGGAAATGCCACCTGTTCCCTGACGTTGGGCGGCAAGGGGCAGTGTATTGGTGAACTGCTGGGTGAAGAGAATAAGGGCATGCGTGCCATGTTTTTGATGATGAATGAAGCGCGATTGCTGGTGGGAATGCAGGGATTTGGTTGTGCAAGCGCTTCTTATATGAATGCGGTCAATTATGCCAGGAAGAGGGTTCAGGGGAAGAATTTGTTGCAGATGATGGATCCTGAAGCACCGGCAGTTCCCATTATTCAGCATCCGGATATCCGCCGAATGCTGCTCTCCATGAAAGCCTATGTAGAGGGAATGCGAAGCCTGCTTTACTATACAGGTTGTCTTTCCGACCAAATAGCGATTGCCGATGACGAAGCGGAAATTGTAAAATTGCAGGGGATAATGGATTTTCTTATCCCCATCTGCAAGGGGTATGTTACCGACCGTGCTTTCGAAGTTTGCAGCACAGGTGTTCAGGTATACGGTGGATATGGTTTCATCAAGGAGTATCCTCAAGAGCAGCTTCTCAGGGACTGCCGCATTACCTTGATCTACGAGGGAACGAACGGCATACAGGCCATGGACCTGCTGGGCCGGAAACTGGGGATGAACAATGGAAAGCCCATTTTGGATTTGATGGGTGAGATCCAGAAGGTTATTGAACAAGCAAAAGGGTTGGAGAGCACAAAGGCACAAGCGACCCGTTTCGAAAAAGCATTGAACAGGTTGGGTGAAGTAGCCATGCATCTGGGGACGATGGTTGTGTCTCCCAAGGTGATGAGCGCATTCGCCTTTGCATATCCGTTTATGGAAGCTGCCGGTGACGTTGTTATGGGATGGATGCTGTTGTGGCGAAGCGTCATCGCTGCCCAAAAACTGGAAAAGGGAACCAAGAAGAAAGATACAGCCTTTTACGAAGGCCAGATGAAAACAATGCAGTATTTCATGGAGGCTGTAATACCAGTGACCATGGGAAAAATGAACGCCATTACGGCGTCCAGCGATGCGGTGGTAGAAATTAGTGAAGACGCCTTTGGCGGTAAGTAGATCTAAACACCGAACGAAAAAAAAGGAATGCTATCGTTGTAAAAACGATAGCATTTCTTGTTGGTGCCTACCCCTATTTTTTCTTTAGTTCATCTTCCCTGAGTTCTGTTTTGAGTATTTTTCCAACTGTTGTTCTGGGCAACGCATCGCGAAATTCGATTTCCGTCGGCCATTTGTATTTGGCCAGTTTATCTTCATAAAAAGCCCTGAGTTCTTCAACCGTTGCCGTCTCTCCTTCTTTAAGGACTACAAACATCTTGATCGCTTCTCCTCGTTTAGAATGGGGAATGCCGATGGCCGTGGCGTCCATCACTTTGGGGTGTTCATAAAACACCTCTTCGATATCCCTGGGGTAAACGTTGTACCCACTGGAGATGATCATATCTTTTTTTCGATCAACGATATAAAAATACCCTTCGTCATCCATTTTAGCAATGTCACCGGTGTGAATCCATCCATCGGTGATAGTTTCGGCGGTGTCTTCAGGACGGTTCCAATAGCCTTTCATTACTTGGGGGCCTTTTATTAAAAGCTCTCCGGCTTCTCCCACAAGAACATCGGTGATCCCATCTTCAAGGTCCACGATACGGCAGGTCGTGTCTGAAATGGGAAGGCCGATGCTGCCCACTTTGCGTTTGCCTTTAAATGGATTGATATGGGTCACCGGGGTCGTTTCCGTCAAGCCGTATCCTTCGACGATCACCGCGCCTGTCTTTTTTTCGAATTCGTTGATCACTTCGACGGGGAGCGGCGCACTGCCTGAAAAACAGCCTTTTATAGAAGAAATATCGGTTTTTTCGATATCCGGATCCTCCATCATTCCAATATACATGGTGGGAACCAAAGGAGCGAATGTGGGTTTGAATTTGCTGATGGCCTCTAACAGTTCCGGTGGCTGAGGTTTGGGCACCAGGATATTTCCCCACCCGAGATAGATGGCCAGATTCATGGAGGTGGTGAGGCCGAAAACGTGAAAAAACGGCAAGGCGCCCAGCATGATTTCGTCGCTGCCGAAAGTCGGGAACCATTCCGCAACTTGTTGCACCTGTTTGCTTAGGTTACCGTGAGTCAGCATTACCCCTTTAGAGACCCCTGTCGTTCCACCCGTATACTGATACATGGCAACATCATCAAAGTTTAGTTCGATTTCAAAAGGCTCTGTGTTGGAGTGCTTCAAAACGCTTTTCCACTTATACACGTTCTCTGCGGATTTGACGTCTGCGGCCAATCCCTTTTTCTTGCCAACCAGTGGAAAAAGTAGGTTTTTGGGAAAAGGGAGATAATCACCGATACTGGTATAGACAATCTGTTTTACGACTGTTTTGGGTCGTAGATCGATCATTCGATTGGCGAGTAGATCAAGGGTAATCAAAGCCTTGGCTCCGGAGTCGTTGAACTGGTGGGAAAGCTCACGATCGGAGTACAAAGGATTGTTCATTACAGCAATGGCGCCGATGCGCATGATGGCATAATAAGCGACCACACAGGGGATGACGTTGGGCAGTACGATTGCCACTGCATCACCTTTTTGAATTTCGAAGATAGTCAGGCAGGAGGCAAACTGATTGACCATTTTGTTCAGTTGGCTGAAGGTGACCTGATAACCTTGAAACGACAAGGCCATCTTGTCAGGAAAATTGACAGCCGAACGTTCGAGGTACCCCGGCAGGCAGGTTGTTTCATATTCCACATTCTCGGGAATACCCATTTCATACTTTTGCAGCCATGGTTTCTTTAAATATGGGTTGTCTGTTGTCACTTGAACCTCCTTTTTCGCTTGTTTTTCACCGGCGATCATAATAAATGAAAAAGCTTCACGCCTGATTGATGGGGAAAAAGCAGTTGGATTGTACATTTCATAATATTGGGGTAATTTATTTTTGTCAAGAAAACCTCATGGTTAATGCGTTTTATGGTCAATTTTTGACCATCTATTGGTATCAAAGCGCATTCTACCAGAGTGCAGCGAAGGCCTTTTAGGGGGAAAGTGTGCTTAAAACTTTCCTTTGACAGGGGCCTTTTCCATGGATGATAGAATATGAATGAACGCTCATTCATATATTTTGTTCTTAATCTAAGAAAATGAAAAAACAAGAGTTGGAAGGTAAATTATGGAAAACGCGTTGATTGCACCAGCCGAGTATTTTCTTTCATTCTTCCCTATGGTCATTTTTTCGGTCCTTATTCCAGTAGCGGGAATCGCCTTCTTCACATACATCATGGCCTTGCGGGCGGCACCGCTTATGAAGGCAGCCCCGGATAATCGTTTCGACCGGATTCCACAACGAATTTTTAATGTCTTCAAGTTCTGGCTGGGTCAGTACCGGCAGCCCCGCTACAAAAAGGCCGGGATTATCCACATCATGATTTTCGCCGGATTTCTGATCTTGAGCATTCGTTCCTGCTCTTTGGTCATCATCGGCATTTCCGACAGCTTCGTC
>DAOWNV010000073.1 GCA_030642405.1 Desulfosarcina sp. | reverse complement strand
GCATCCTCATTTTCCAAAAGGTTGGATGTATATTGCAGGGAAATTTCATCCTGGGCGCCGAAACGGTTGAGGACACCAATGGTCGTTGTGCTTGTGTAGTAAGGGTTCCTTCCCCGCCGGACGGTTGTATCCGGTGGGGAACCCGGTGTGCTAGGACCCCCAAGTGGATCTTCGGTTCTCAAAAAGCTGCTATCAAAAAAAAGTTGAGTTTCTTTGGTGATGTCGGCCCAGCCATTCAGATTCACACCATATCGCCAGGTATTCTGATCGGGAAAGCGCGTGTAACTGACATAGGCCGTATACAAACCGATGTCGAGACCGCTCCGCTTGCCGGTCATGCTTATGTCAATTCCCGGAGAAATAAAGGTGAGCCAGTCGTACTCTTCGTTCTCCGGGGTTAGATATACATTATCCGTGTAGCTTACACCGGTGGAGAGACTCGGAAGGACGGTGACGTCTGCTATGGTTTCATGAACCGGACAAATGAGAAAAGAAATAGACAACAAACAAAAAGGGAACGTAACCCGCGAAAAAATACTCGCGACGTGGCGTCTTGAAAAAATCCCCAGGCTTTGAAGAAAAGTCGAATTCAGATGCACGAAGACGCCCTTTAGGAATGTGGGAAAGCATCGTTGCTATGGTTACGGGAGTAATGAAAGCAAAACCGGATCTTTGATTTCAATCCCAAATTAACACAATTTTACACCCTCAATTTTTCTTAAAACCGGTAAATGAGGAAACTCTCCAGCTTGAAGGCAAACGTGAACCGTAATCTTGTCAGAATTGGACTCGATGTCAATGTTTTTCTTAAAGGGGGAATGGTTTCAAGCATGACGGGCTCCAGTTTTTGAGCTCAGTTAGAGAGTCAAGCTCCGCTGCTTTGCAAACAGGGGCTTGTTTTCATTGACTTTACAAATGATATCCATTTATAAAGTATAAGGATTAATGCACCCACGAAGGGAACAAAAATGAAAAAAAAGCAGGTCAGCTTTGATGCGATGGTCAAATTTTTTATGTACAACTATAAAATCCCCACCAAGCGGGATATCGACCAGCTTAATTCCAAACTTGACCGAATAGAGTCGCTGATCAGGGCATTGCCCGCACAAACAAAATCGTCTAAGGTGAAAAACTGTGAATCATCTCCCCAAAGTGCCACCCAATCTGTTCTGGATCTGATTGAGAGCAGCAAAAAGGGAATCAGCATCACTGAAGTACGTGAATTTACTGGTTATAACGACAAAAAATTGCGTAATATCATTTTTTACCTCAACAAAATGGGAAAAATTGTACGGATCAGCCGCGGAACCTACAAAGCCGCTTAAATTTCGCCCTACCTTGACCAAAATCGGAGGATTTCATGAGTGAAACAACAGATGCAAACAATCCAGGCATCAAAGTCGGAGACCGGCTTAGCGGTTACACCGTTAAGAAAATATCCTACCTCGACGACATCCAGTCCTGGCTTTACAAGATAGAACACGAGGGTACCAGAGCCCGGCATATCCACATCAGCAATGCGGATCAGGAAAACACCTTCGGCGTGGCGTTTAAAACCGTACCATCGGATTCAACCGGTGTTGCCCACATCCTGGAGCATACGGTTCTTTGCGGATCAGAACGGTTCCCGGTGCACGACCCATTCTTTTCCATGCTAAAGCGCAGCCTCTCCACGTTCATGAACGCCTTCACCGCTTCCGACTGGACCATGTACCCCTTTTCCACCCAAAATCGCAAAGACTATTATAATCTCATGGATGTATATCTGGATGCCGCCTTTTTTCCCAACATCGATGCGTTGAGTTTCAAACAGGAAGGGCATCGGCTGGATCTGGAGGGGGAAGGTGCAGATATCCGGCTGGTCTATAAAGGTGTGGTGTACAACGAAATGAAAGGGGCTATGTCCTCCCCTGATCAGGTCATGGTCCGCTCTATGCTGAACGCCCTCTACCCGGATACCACCTACAGCAACAACTCCGGCGGAGAGCCTTCGGTCATACCATCCCTCACCTATGAACAGCTCAAGGCGTTTCACGCCCGCCACTACCATCCAAGCAACGCCTTTTTCTACACTTACGGAAACCTCTCCCTCAGTGATCACCTCGCATTCATCGAACAGCGGGTATTGACCCGTTTTTCGCGTATCGACCCAAAAACCGACGTCCCTGCCCAACCTCGGTGGTCGGCGCCTAAAACCGTTTCCTACCCTTACCCTCTCAGTCGTGACGAAAACCTGGAAAAAAAGTACCAGGCCTGCGTAGCGTGGCTGATGACTGATGTGAAAGACACATTCGAAGTATTGGTGACAGCGGTGATCGAACAAATTCTCATCGGGAATGCCGCATCACCGCTTAGAAAAGCATTGATGGACAGCCAATTAGGCACCTCGCTTTCCGATGGCACCGGATTCGACGCTGAAAATAGGGACACCATGTTCTCCGTAGGCCTGAAGGATGTGACCGCCTCCGATGCTGAAAAAATCGAGTCGATCATTTTCGATGTTCTGAAAAAGCTTGCCGATGACGGGATCGACAGAGAACTGGTAAAGTCAGCCATTCATCAAATCGAATTTCATCGCAAGGAGGTCACCAACACCCCTTACCCTCACGGTATCAAGCTGCTGATTGGTATATCGGCAAGCTGGTTTCACGGGGGAGACCCCGAACGTATTCTTCAATTGGATGCGGACTTCGATTGTCTTCGAAAAGGGTTAGCCGGAGGAGATTTTCTGGAAGAAAAAATCAGAAAAACCCTTCTTGAAAACAACCACCGTGTTTTATTTACCCTGGTTCCCGACCAAGAGATGGCACAAAGAGAAAACAGTCGCGTTGAAAAAAAGCTGGCGGACAAGCTGGCTGCCATGGATGAAGCCGACAGGCTGCGTATTCGAGAAGATACTGCAGCATTGGAAAAACTTCAGGAATCCCAGGAAAGTCTTGACAGCCTTCCAACCCTTGCACGAAAGGACATCCCCCCGGCCGTGGCATGCATCGCGCCAAAATCGGAAAGCCTTCAACCTCCGGTGTCGCTCTACGATCAACCTACATCAGGAATCTTTTATTTTTCAAGCGGGTTGGGCACCGGCAGGATCGACAGCCAACTTTTACCTCTAATGCCATTCTTTTGCTACGCCGTAAATAAAGTGGGCACCAGTATGTTCGACTACACCCAGATGGCCCGGCGGATGGACCTTTATACGGGTGGCATCGGCTTTTCCGCCAACGCCCGCACACGCTTTGACGAAAACGGGAACTGTTTTCCTTTCGTCTCTTTCAGCGGCAAATGTTTGAACCACAATCAGGACCGGATGTTCGAAATCCTTCAGGAACTGGTGGCTCAGGTAGATTTTACCGATCATGTCCGACTCCGGCAACTAATATTAGAGTACCGGGCCGGGCTCGAAGCGTCCGTTGTTCATAATGGCCACCGGCTGGCCATTTCATTGGCCTCAAGAAATTTTTCCAGCGCCAATCATCTTCAGGAAATGTGGGGAGGGATTCACCAGCTCCACACCATTAAACAAATTGAAAACGAGACAACCGAAAACGGTTTGCAAAACCTTGCAGAAAACCTGAAAGCCATTGGCTCTACATTGTTTTCACAAAAAAACATCAACATCGCTCTGGTTGGGGAGACAAAACCTCTGGAAAAGGCGACACAAAGCGTCAACACGTTGGTCAACAACCTTTCCGCAACCGGTGCCAATGGCTTTACAGCACCCCAAATGGAGCCGGCACCGGACCTGCCCATGGAAGGGTGGAGCACTTCCACGGCCGTCTCTTTCGTGGCTCAGACCTTCCCGACCGTCCGCCTTGGTCATGCAGACAGCCCCGCTTTGTCGGTGATCGCCAAATTGCTTCGATCCATGTACCTTCACAGGGAAATTCGTGAAAAAGGCGGGGCGTACGGCGGGTTCGCCTTGTACAATGCCGAAGACGGTCTGTTCAGTTTCGGCTCCTACCGCGACCCCCATATCGTTAATACTCTGAAAATCTACGCAGGAGCCACCGATTTTATCTGCTCAGAAAAATTCACAGACGAGGATGTAAAAGAGGCCATCTTGCAGGTCTGTTCAGAGATCGACAAACCAGACCCGCCGGGTCCTGCTGCTCGCAAGGCATTTTATCGTCAACTGGTCGGTCTGTCAGACGAAACACGTCTGCGCAACAAAGAAAACTTGTTGAGACTTACTCGAAAGATGGTGGTGGATGCAGCCCATCGTTATTTTGTCGAAATCGGCGCCACCAAAGCGATTGCCGTCATCTCCAGCCTCGACCAACTCAATGCGGCAAATGAAAAATTAACGGATTTCCAGCTTACCCTTCATCGTGTCTAACCGGCAGCACGGTTTGTGGCCTACCCCAACGTTTACCAGTAAGGAGACGCTTAACAATGGAAAATGAGAAAGAGCAGTTTAACTTTGTTCAGCAAAACACGGAAACAAGTGTTACTGAGATACCAAGGCTTCAGCTGCTAGGGGAAACGATGACCTATCATGGCACGGAAATGGCGCTTGGACTGGTGTTGTTAATCGTCGGACTTCTCGTCGTTCGTTGGATAGACAGAGGACTGAGGGCCGGCCTGCTGAAATTGAAGCTAAAATCACAATATGTCATGACTGTCGGCAACGTCGTTTACGTCATGCTGGTAGCTATGGTTATTATGGCTTCCGCCGTGCAGCTGGGTGCAAAGCCGTTGAACATACTGCGGCTGATCACGATTATCACCCTGGTCATAACAGGACTCCTCATTTTTCTGAGACCCTTTTTGCCCTCACTGCCGTTCAAGACAGGCAATACAGTGAAAGCCGGCAACCTTTTGGGCAAAGTGGAAGCGATCACTTTTATAAATACGAGATTGAGAACCTTTGACGGCAAAACCTTTTTCGTACCCAACAGGCAGATCCTCAACGACATCGTCATCAACTATAATTATACACAAACACGACGGGTGAAGATCGATGTAAACGTTCGGTACGACCAGGATCTGTTAAAAGCCAAACGAACCCTGGAAGCGGTCATGACGGCTGATCCCCGTGTGAAGCCAAAGCCGGGGCCCATGGTATACGTGCTAAACCTGACCAAAGATTGCGTAGAGCTTGGAGGTCGCTGCTGGATAGACAACAAGGATTACTGGGTGGCCCGTTGCGATTTGCAGGAGAAAACTAAACTCCGGTTTGACTTGGAAGGCATTCGTTTTGCCTACCCACAGCTGGATCTGCACATGAAGACGGTTGCGCTTCCTGATGATGACTTGAAAAGTTCGAAACCGAACCGTTTAAGAGATACCGATTACAACGAACTGAACAACGAACTGAACAACGAAGAGATGATCTGAGAAAGGGAATCCATGAAAGTTGCCGAAGGATTGAAAATCATCAATGAGGGATGGATTCACAAACCCAAAGGATTTCGGGTTAAATTCCACAAGCAGACAGAAACTTGCATTGAACCGGGTCTTTCACCACCCGCCGAGGCAGCCCCTTTTACCTCCGATGTCACTGCCTGGCGGTATGCCTGGAAACTCTGGCAATCCACCCTTGACGAACACAAAACCGGAACGCCGGGGGCCTTGTACAATATCACCGTTGTGGATGATCAGGATCAACCGGCTCGGTTCTACGCCACCGGTAAATTCGAGATGTACAATACGAAAAATATTGATGGTCCAATTGAACCATCGCCTGAAAAAAACGGTGAAAGATAGTAAGCCGTTTGTTGAAACTTAAGGTCAATGAACCCGACTTAAAAAAAAGGGGAGATGGTAAAACAACCACCTCCCTTTAATAACTGATGTTTGCTTTGCCGCCGGGACGGCAACGCAATTGATCCATAGATCAGGCCATGGCGGCCTGGTTCGTCATTGCCTCTCTTAATATACCTTCCGCCACCTTTTCATTATCAACAGCATAAGTGCCGTTTTGCACCTCGGTTTGAATTTTTGCAACCAGTGTCTCACGAACATCCGGGATGGAGGCCATGGACCTTTGGGCATCGGCAATCAATTGTCCCCGACCGCTCAACGCCACCCTGTCCTGCAAGGAAATAGGTGCAGCAGATGTTTTGGACTTGGCCGACGCCAGCTCTCCCCCCTGTGTTTGTACATTTTTATATACACTCAGTTGCGGTTGAAGATCGCTTTCGTTAATTTTCATAATCGCTACTCCTTCTTGTTCGTATGGTAGATACATTATTGGCAGTTTGAGGGAAAACAATAGTTTTTTTTCAATTATTTCAAAAAAAATTCTTGAGCCCTCACCTGTTGCAACAAACCTGTTGAAAATACTATAAATCATAAAACACGCGGCGCCTTTTAACGGGGAAAACAACTGAAAAGTGCACATTTTTAAATCATCGGCATAAAAAATCATACGGATTTAGCCCTTAGACGATCGGCACCGCTTTTTTAGGTTGTCCTATTCAATTAAAGGCGGTATTTTTTTTCACTATGAAACTAATGCTGAAATCTCCGGCTAAAATGGCCATAATCCTAATAGCCATCATCTTCATTGGTTTCTTTGGTATTCTGACCTGGGTAAAATCCACCCACGGACTTCAGTGGGTGCAGTCACGAATCAACACCACGATTCCAGGCCGTATCCATTTCAAGTCGCACCGACTGTCGCTCTTTTTTCCCCAATTGGATCTATACGAAGCTGTCCTGTACGATAGCCGAAATAAGCCTCTGGCAGGTTTTTCCCGCTTTCATGTCCGAATAAATGTGTTGGCGCTGTTGAAAAAAGAGCTTCGAATAGAGAACATCTCTTTGGAATCACCATGGACAGACCTTGCCATTCAGGAAAACGGGGAGTTGAATCTGATGGCTGCCCTGTCTTCCTCCCACAAAAAACAGGAAGAAGGAAATCTTCCACATGATGGTTTTCTCCCTCCCTTTAACCTTGTATTTTCATCTATTTCACTGACCGATGGCCGGGCAACGTTCAAACAGGGAAATGAGAATCAGCATCTGGAAGCTTTGGGAATCACGCTTTCCTCCAACGGCAACCTCATGGCCCAATCAGGCAAATTAGACCTTGAAATACCTCATATTCAATTCATCAGTTCCGGTATTCATCCAGAGCCGGTCAACATCAAGCTTCGTGCGAATCTGGAAGATGGCCATCTGAGCATTCCTACATTAACGCTGACCTCCGGAAAAACCGTCATGCAACTCTCCGGTACTGCTGACGGCTTCCCTCAGGAAACGAGTATAGATGCCGCTCTTTCCATCACCAGCCGGCTTTCCGACATCAGCAAAATGATGGATCTCGCTGGAGGCTACGAAGGAGCCATAGCCGCCGATTTCAACATAAAAGGAAAGGGTCTCTCTACATCGGATTTTTTCGCTACAATTAACATGGAAGCAAAAGGACGGGACCTGACAGCCCCAGGAATGAAGAAACCGATAAACGCTGACGCGACGCTTACAGCACAATTGGATCCAGGTGGGATCTCCATTTCGCACATGGATGCCGCATCCGGCGGGACTAGACTGAATATGGAGGGCCGTTTTCAATTAAGAGATCGATCCCTTGACGGAAAAATGTCTTTGACCGCGGACGACCTTTCCCAAATCCCGGCGGTGGCAGGAATCGCCCCTGTCAGCGGAGCGGTCAACGCTGCGGCAACCGTATCCGGCAACTTGAGCCGACCCCAATTTTCGGCCGAGCTGTCCTCTACCGATCTGAAGATTGACACCTATACCCTCGGAGATTTGTCAATCGCCGCCATCATGGATCAAAACGGCAGGTTGGATCTGACCACCTTAACGTTGCAGAACAAAGGATCACACATTCGAGGAAGCGGCCAAATTCGTATGTTGACGGATAAAGGCGGAATCGATCCGGAATTCGAAAATTCCCTTCACCTCACACTGGAAAATATCTCAACTGACGATTTTGCAATTGCTTTTCCCTTTACCGGTACTTTCGACGGTCGCCTCCAATTGGATGGCCCTCTGGATTCGTTGACGGGCGATCTCTCGGTCACCGGCAAAGCTCTGGCTACGGAGTTCGCGACCATCGGCAACGTCGACACCCGTCTGCGGCTTGAAAACGGTACGGTTTTTGCCGAGCAGGTTCACCTGAGCAACCAGGATTCAACGCTCACCGCAACCGGCAGCATCCAATTGCTCGCACCAGGAACGATACGCCCGATGGAGAATCCTACCTTTACCTTCACCGCCCAATCAAACTATTTTGATCCTGCACACTTTATCGATTCAGTAAAAGGAACTTTCACATTCAATGGCGAACTGTCGGGAAGCCTCAAAAAACCAGCAGGACAAATCGCCTTGACGGGGCGGCAAATCAACCTGGCAGGGCAGCCCATGGAAGAACTGTCAATCGACGCTCGTATCGACGAACAGCGCTTGTGGGTGAATCGATTGTCGGTCGCCGTCGCTCCCGCTGAACAGTTCGAGGTCGGGGGATGGCTGGATATGGACAGAACCATGAACCTGCACCTGAAATCCGAAGGTGTCTTGGTTTCTCATATCCATCGGCTCAAAGAGATTTTCCCAGGAGACGGCTTGCTGGGCGTTGACATTGCTGCAAAGGGCAATCTGAAAAATCCGGATATCGACGGAAGTGTGACCGTGACCGACATCAAGGTTAATAATGAGGCCATGGAAGACATTCAGCTCGCCTTCAACCTTCACGACATGCAGGCAAAAGTATCCGGCAACCTGAATTTTGAAATGGAGGCTTCCTGCGATTTGAAACAAGGGGACTTTGATGCCCGCTTCCTTTTTGATAGAACCGAAACAGCAGCCTACTTCAACGCTGCAGGATTGCCTGATTTTCAAGGAACGGTGACAGGCCAGGTGAAAGCAGCAGGAAATCTAAATCGTTTCACCCATGCATCCGTAAATGTGGACATGGATGAGGTTCACCTGTTACACAAAAAAAAGATGTTGCTCCACTCCGGTAAATTCATGGCTCGGCTGGAAGACCAAATCATATCCATTCCTGAAATCGAAGCCACACTGCTTTCCTCTGGAAGACTTCGCATCAAAGGTAAAGCACAGATCGACGGCCCCATCAACATGGCGTTCGAAGGTCGAATTCCCTTGGAAGCCGGTGCCGTTTTCAGTGATGTACTGGCCGATGCCGAAGGTACAATAGCATTAGAGGGACGCCTTTCCGGCAACACATCATCACCTGAATATGATGCCGGTATCGATCTTGAAAAGATCGGAATGACAGTACCCGGGATTGTTCAGCAGTTGCACGATCTGAATGGATCGATTCATTTGAACACAAAAAGGATTCGTATCAAAAAATTCAGCGGTTTCCTCGATACAGGATCTTTTTCAATGATGGGCAATATCGACCATGACAACTTTGAACCCGTCTCCATCGACATCAAAATCAATACCAGATCCCTCCCCATAGAGGTCCCCGATACATTGTCCGTTCTCATCAACGGCGACCTTTCCGTATTGGGGAAAAATCGTTTAGCCAATGCAAAGGGAACAATCATTCTTTTAGAAGGGTTGTACTATAAAGATGTGAATATCAACCTTTTGCAAATCGCCTCCACGGCAACTTCCAGAAAACGAGCCATCGCACCGGAGTCTAAACCGATTACCATCCCTTTTTTTGATACCATCAACCTGGATATTGCAGTCGAACACCGACAGCCCTTCGAGATCCAAAACAATCTGGCGGATCTTGCCATCAGTCCGGATTTGAGTATCGGCGGCAGCTTGGCAAATCCCATCGTAAGCGGAAGAGCCCAGGTGAGAAATGGAACCGTTACGTTCCAAAGAAAAGAGTTCAATGTAAAAAAGGGCGTGATCGATTTCATCAACCCCTATAAAACGGAAGCGGACATCGATATAGAAAGCGAGGCGGAGATCCGCAGCAGGAAAATCAACCTGGCCCTTGAAGGGTCCATGGACAATCTGAAGATCACACTCACTTCGGTACCGGCGGAAACCGAAGCGGACATTCTTTCCCTGATTCTTTTTGGCCGGACAACGCGGGAACTCACCAGCGGTGAAGGCGGATCCAACCGCACCACCAATCAGATTATGGCTGAAATGATAGCGGATACCTTGGGCGATGATATTAAAAAGAAGACAGGGATAGACATCCTGGAATTGGAAACCACCGACAGCAGTGAAGACAACGATTCCGGAGGCATGAAGGTGACCCTTGGGAAACATCTTTCAGACCGCATGATGGTTAAATATGCAATTGAAACAATTAACGGCGAGACAAAACAGTGGGCGATCATGGAGTATAAATTATTTGAATGAATTCTGGTCAACGGTTCTCAAAGTACCAGTGGGTTGTTTGGAGGTCAATTGGTATACAGGATTGAATTCAGATAATGAAACAGATTTACCTATTGCCCCTGATCGTTTACCTACTTTTGCCACAGGTGGCCTTGGTTTCGG
>DAOWNV010000273.1 GCA_030642405.1 Desulfosarcina sp. | reverse complement strand
CCATGCAGTGGCCGAAAAATTAGCCTCCGGTATCCAATGGTTTGCGAAAGGTTGATCGAGGATCGTTTTTGATGCTTCCGATTTAACGTTGTCTTTGGACGTTGAGTCAGCGATTTGTAAATGCCTGATCCGTACCTCCAGGTCGGTTTGGTTGCGTCCGGGAATGTAAAAAAAACCGTCGGACCACAACTCGAAAGATGGGGAGGATATTGCCAGATCAAAGCTTGCTTTGGGGTGCTCCTCCTTGTTCAGTTGCAAGTCCACCGTAGTATCGAACCATTTAAAATCGGTGATGGTGCTGAGAAGGGTTGTCTTTTCTAAATTTAAGGGAAACGGGACCAGACCTGTGATTTGACCCGTACCCCCTCCAGGTGACTCAAAGGTCATTTTTTCGATTTGTACCGCCGTTTGTCCCTGTTCGAATACAACCTTTGCTTTAAATGCATCAATGGTGATCTGCTCTTGTTGCCCATTTTCAGCAACGAGACCAAGGCGAAGGTCCTTAACATCAATTCCCATCTCCGCTTTCAAGGAATGGAAGTCTATTTTAGCATCTCCTTGCCTTTTTCCCTCAACATCCAAGGAAGTGATACGAAGTGTTCCTTCAGGGGATATTGATTTGAGCCGGATCCGGGAAAGAGATTCGTCCAGCAATCGCTTTCCCTCTGGGATATGGTGAAGCCATGCGTATACACTTTTTGCGTCTACGATGCCATTGGCCCAATGAAGTGAAAACGATCCATCATCGGTGAGTGAGAGAATGACATCCGTGAATTCGGTCTGATCCATGATCAAGGATGGGGTTTTCAGGTGAATGTCTCCGGAACCGGCATCGTAATCCAGGGTCAGCGATTTGGCTTCAATATTAGTTATGGGGGGTATCAATAAAGTTATTGCTTCGTCCAAAAAACCGAGTTTGAATAAAAAATTACTGACAGCACTGGGATTGAAGGTCCCTTGGGTGGCTTCGATATGCAGTTTGAGAGGATTTATGGATGTGACGGTAACCTTGCCGGCAAAGTGCAGCCCCATTTTCTCGATGGACGTCTGGCTGAAGAGAATCGAAACATGATGATTGGTTTTTTGGGCTTGGGCCGTTACAAAAATAGGTAAGATTTCACCATGGGTTTTTTTAAGAATGATTTTCCCTTCGTTGATCCGCATCACGCCATCGGGGATAGTATCCATGGAATAAGCTTTGGCTGAAAATAGGGGGTGCCCTGTATCGTCTAACTGTCGAACGTCCACTGCTTGCGCGACGAACAATGGTTTTTCTAAAATGGTTTTCTTGATGTGGATACGACCTCTGAAAATGTCACTCAGATCGGGATATAGGCTCAGTTTCGGAGTTGTGCACGCATAATTCCCCTCGGTCCAGGTGAGGTCCGTGAACACAATGGAAGGCATGGGCGAGTATTGAAAAGCAAGGTCGGCAAAACGGATGTTTTTCCCGGTCAAGGAACGAGCAATTTCCTCTTTATGCCCTTTGACCCAAATTGTGGCGCCGGCAAGGATAATGAGCGCCAACAGAAATGTAACAGCGGCAATCAACCCCAGCTTTTTCATTGGGTCTTCCCCTGTTCCCTGTTGTTTTTGTAAAAGATCTCCAATTATCAGGAATTTTGAGATGGAAATGGCCCGAATTCCGGATAAAACGGTTTTCGGGCCAATCGTAGCATTTTATTTTCCTCCAGCGGCCTATTTCAAAAGGAACACGACACGCGCCTGAGAAAAAATGTTGGATTTTTGATCATGGACATAAACGGCTGCAGCATCGTCCTGGGAGATTTTTGCATCGGTCAGTTTGTGGACGTCTGTACATTTGACGATCATTGGATTTTTGCTTCCCCAACTCTCCAACAGGGCCTTGGCTTTCCCATCATCTGTTGTAAAACCACCACATCCCCGTTCAACCAGGATATTACTCAAGATTTTAGACGGCTCAAAAACCACTTCATTATCTTCGGTCAGCACCCGATTGACCAGTGCGGGACGAAACTGGTAGTCCCTGGCATCGACAATCAGACCATCATAGGGGTTGGTCAATTCCGAAGGTGCTTTTACCTCCGGTTTGGATGTTTCACCCGTAGACCCTGTGGTTCCAGTTTGGACCTCGGATGGGGGCGTACTTATTGAAGAGGTGCCTTTGGGCACGAAATCCGGATTTTTGTCGGGGGTTATTTTTTTATCCTGGATCACCGGAAGAAGGATATCGTAGAGTCCTCCTCTTCCACGAATGTTGATTCGCATACACACTTCTGCAAACCCTTTGTTTTCGTGATATTTCTGCCCGCAGTTAGTGGCACCGCGCAAAAATCCTTCAACACTAGTTTTGATTTCATCGGATTCTAACATCCCATCCCTGATCGAGGTAGTACCATAGAGTTTTAATCCTTGCATGACCTCAACCAAATCACGCTGAGCAACAACCTGGGCGGCCCGAAGCGCTTTGTACCTGCTTTGCCCTTCCTCCGAGAATCCGATGACCTGTAGATAACCTTCTCCGAACACCTTTACAGGATCGGTAACGGGCTGCATGTTATCCGCAGCCCAAACGGAACCAACCAGGCACATGCATAAGACGACGGCGAAATAACTCATTTTTAAATGCATAACAACCCTCTCTTTCCATTAATAAATATTGATTGCATCTCGCAAACGCATTATGGCCAACAACAACTCAGCACCATCCGCCTTCTCATCAGGGCGGAAGGCCCCTGACAGGGTCGTTTCCATCAGGTTTCGGGTTACGGCGTTCATGACGGCGTTAAACCATGGAGAACTGGGCAATACATCGGGAAATGGGGACTTATCCTGCCCAAAAAATGTAGTTGGAATCGTTTCGTCTCCGGTCAATTTAGTCAATAAATCTTCGAGGATGAAAGCCAATTCTTTTCGCGTTGTGTCTCCATCCGGATTGAAGAGGTAAGCCTGGGTGGTTTTATCGAAAGTGGGTTCGAGGCCCCTCAATCCCCATTTTAACACTGTCATGATCTCGGATTGAAACGGATTGCCAACCACATCGGCAGGCGTGAACGCTGCTTTTTGATTTTGTTTCGGGTTGGGAATACGTCCAGCCATAAGCCGATCCAGATGAAGCTCATCCACTAACAGGGCCGCGACGTCCGCTCGTACCACTTCATCTTTGATGGCGATCCTCTTTGCCACATTCGTTAATGTATAATTTGCCGTTGCACGAACGATCTTATGCACTTTCTTGAAAAGAGTACCGGCCGGCTGATGCCATCGTCCCGGAGGTGCCTGGGTGACATTGGAGAGCAGGTCTTCCGCATCTCGAAACTGCAGCGCTTTGTAAGCTGCCGTTCCCATAAAGTAGTCGGCGGCCTCTTCTCCCCGATAAAATAATAGTTCGCCCCGATTTACCTCTTTTAGGTCTTTAGCATCATCATACAGATCTTGAGCATGGGTAAGCCATTTGGGTGGCTTTCCATGGGTATACATCCGAATTCCCGTAACCAAAACGGAAAACTGCTGAGAGTCGCCATCGCTATATCGTTGGGCATCCTTAAAAAAATCCGCAGCCCGCTGCCATTCGACGGTCCGGTGGTTTTCATCCTGATACGCCTGGGCTTTCATCGCTGCAATGAGTGCTTTGCCGGCAAGGGCATTGGAATACTTGGGATCCAGTTTCAAAGCCCGGTCAAAATGGGATTCAGCTTGCTCCATATCGCCTTTTTCCAACAATTCCATTCCCTGGAGGTAATGGTGTGGTGGATTGTCCTCCTCAGAGATGGGAGTAATGCCTTGTTGGGTTGCACAACTCGCGACCAATACAAGCAACGGTAAGATATAAAAAAACCTCAGGTACCTTTTCATTCGTCCTCCCCCGTTTTTGTAATGCATCTATTTATGAATGACCTACGCTATTACTTATATACTAT
>DAOWNV010000283.1 GCA_030642405.1 Desulfosarcina sp. | reverse complement strand
GTACAGACGGTCACGCACCGGATGAGGATGGGGTGTAAGGGGAACCGATTTGGCGGCGATCATGGCCACCTGCTTTCTCTGGACGATGCGGTCGATAATGAACGCGGCTACTGTCGGGATCAGCAGTACCACGCTCACCACGGCGCCCATGGTGAAATTCTGCTGGCCGATGACCTGCTTGTAGATGTCCGTGGCCAGGATGTTGTAATTACCTCCCACTACCTTGGGGGCACCGAAATCGGTAAAGGCCAGGATAAAACAGACAAAAACCGCACTCAGCAAGCCGTACCGAACACCCGGAAGCGTCACCGTGAAGAACGTGCGGATCTTGCCGGCACCCAGGGACTCGGCAGCCTCGTAAAGACGGCCATCGGCCATGGCCAAAGCAATGGAAAGAATGAGAACTGCCTGGGGAAAGGTGAACAACACCTCCGAAATGATGATGCCCACCGAGCCGTAGAGATGGATGTCAAAGCCGGGCAGTGCACCGAAGAAACCGCGGGTAATCAATCCTTTTCGGCCAAACAAATACACCAAGGCGATGCCGTTGAGCAGGGTTGGCGCAAACAGGGGCATCATGGAAATCGCCTTGAAAAACCCTTTTCCCGAAATGGCGGTCCGGGTCAGGGCATAGGCGAACAGAAAGCCGAGGGTGACGGAAATACCCATGCTGACGATCGACACAAAAAGGCTGTTGTACAGGGAATTATAAAGTGCGGGGGTGTTGAAATAGGTGACGTAGTTGGCCAGTCCGACAAAGCGGCCATCGGCATCATTGAAACTTTTGGAAAGCAGCTGAAACAGGGGCAGCACTACGACCACCAGCAGCCAGGCACAGACCAGGAGGATTAGCAACCGCTTGATCCAAAGATCACGGTCCATGGATGACCGGATGGTTTCTGTCCGGATACCGGTACTGATACTCACTGCGGTAGACATGGTCGGCGGCCTTTATTAAATTACCTGTGCATTGGTCGCATACACCTGCAGTCGGTCGACGGGCAGGTTGATGGGCAGGGTCGCGTTGAGGGCGATCCCTAAACGCCGGACCGTCTCCGCGGGCACATCCGCCGTAATGGTTGCCGCCTTATCAACCGAGGCGGGGAATTTCAGGTCGATACGAAAGAGTGACCCACGGTATTCCATGTCCTCAACGCGAGTTTCAAAAGAATTAGGTGCAGATGGGTCAATGTGAAGCATGACGTCTTCCGGGCGGATAGCGATGGTCACATGGCTACCGACGGGCAGGCGACGTGTACCGTTTTCGCCGGTGATGCAAAGACGGGCCTTACCGATTTCGTATACACCCTGGTCGATTTTTGTGGCCCCTTCGATAAAGTTCATGGCACCGACGAAATTGGCCACAAACGGGGTCGCCGGTTTGTCGTACACCTGACGCGGGGTACCGTGCTGAACCAATCGTCCTTGATCGATAATCAGTATACGATCCGCCATGGTAAGGGCTTCTTCCTGATCATGGGTGACCATAATGGTGGTAATGCCCAATCTTTGTTGTAGCTGCCGGATCTCGCCCCGCAACATGACCCTTACCTTTGCGTCCAAAGCAGACAGGGGCTCGTCCAAAAGCAACAGATCCGGTGAAACGGCGATGGCACGGGATAAGGCCACCCGCTGCTGCTGACCGCCGGAGAGTTTGGCGGGGTGTTTTCTGCCCATGCCTCGCAACCCCACAAGGTCCAGCAGTTCATCTACCCGCTGTCGAATGGCCTGCCGGGACTGCCCATGGCTTTTCAGTCCATAGGCGATGTTTTCCCTGGCGGTGAGGTTGGGAAACAGGGCGTAAGATTGAAAGACAATGCCGACATTGCGTTTGGATACCGGCAACGAAGAGACATCCCGATTTTCGATGAACACCCGTCCACGGGTCTGTTTTTCCAAGCCGGCCACTACTCGAAGCAGGGTTGTCTTGCCGCACCCACTGGGCCCGAGAATACAGAGAAACTCGCCGCGACGGGCCTGGAAAGAGACATCCGCCAGTGCCGTAAAGTTTCCAAAGTTTTTAGATACTGAATCCACCTTCAGGTAAATGTCTTGGTCGTTCATCATTTTCCTCCGAAAAGGGCAGAGGCCGGGGCGACGTCGGGGCGGAGCATTGTTTTCCACCGTGGTTGGACGAGGTGAGCGTGCGCCGCCCCAGACGTCGGGCCAATCCTATTTGTCGTCACTTTTTCCGTCGTAACGATGGGTCCACTCCGCCAGAATTCGTGTACGGTTTTTAGCAGCCCAGTCAAAATCGTTCTTAATGAGCTGACCTTCCGGATCCGCGGGAAAACCCTTTGGAATGGGAACACCGGTGGCGTAGGCGGTCACAGGATAAACCTGGGCATAGGCCTTCATGACCTCCTCACCGATGGCCCAGTCCAGAAACTTTTTTGCAGCCGGCTTGATGGTTGATTTCTTGATCAGGCAATTGGCCTCCACATCCCACCCGGATCCTTCTGACGGAAACACGGTCAGTACCGGTTCGCCCTTTTGCTTCTGCATGAATCCGCGATAGGCGAATGAGATGCCGATTGCCACTTCCCCGGCACCGGCCAGTTTGCAGGGTTTTGAACCGGAATGGGTGTAGCGGGCGATATTAGCGTGCAGTTTGTCGAGGTAGGCCCATCCTTTGTTTTCGCCCATGGTTTGCAAGATGGCGGAAACCGTCAGAAAACCGGTCCCTGAGGAGGCTGGGTTCGGCATTGCCAGATAACCGCGGTACACAGGGTTCAGTAAGTCATCGAGGGAAGTCGGCGTAGGTAGTTTCAGGCTCTTGCATTCGATGGTATTCACACAAAAACCGGTCATCCATGCCTTGATGCCCACCCAGTGGGGTGGATTGTTGGCATCGCGCATTTTCGGACGAACTTTTTCCAATCCTTTAGGTGAATAGGGTTCAACCATGCCGGCCTGGTCACAGAGCATCAGACTGGTGGCGGCGGTACCCCAGACCACGTCCGCCTGGGGATTGTCCTTCTCGGCCAGCAGCCTAGCGGTAACAATGCCCGTGGAGTCGCGAACTAGTTTAACCTTGATATCCGGATGGGCCTTTTTGAAGATTTCCAGGTAGCCGGGAATCTCATCGTCTTCCAGCGCTGTGTAGACCAGTAGTTCTTCGGCAGCGGCCTTTCCTGCGCCCAACAGAATCATGAGCACTATCACAGATCCCAGAACAGCTTTCAGGTTCAATTGCATTCTCTTCATCGTTTGTTCTCCTTTAGCTTTGGTAAAGTGTTCATCAGTACCCTGCGATTTCATGAGTTGGATGAAAACACTGCTGAATATCTATTTTCGAGGGTCTGGAGAAACTACGGTAACATGTCTATCGTTGAGGAATTGGGGTTTTATTAGGAAATGGTTAGATTTTTGTTAGGGCCTCGGGCGGTGCTACCACCCGATCTCGTTGAATTCTTAAATAGGCTACTCAATCGCCCCCTGCAGGTTCAGAGATTCCGCACGACGGCAGGCAACAAAGTGGCCCGGTACTATTTCGTTCAGGTCTGGTTGGACTTCCTTGCAGTACTGCTCAACATAACGACATCGGGTATGAAATCGGCATCCTGAGGGCGGGTTGGCTGGATTGGGCCGTTCGCCACTCGAAAGCACGGGGTTCATTTTCCGATCCGGATCAATGTCGGGAATGGCCGACATCAAGGCTTCCGTATAAGGATGTTTCGGCGAATAAAAAATCCTCTCGGTGTCGGTAAGTTCAACAATTTGCCCGAGATACATCACCGCAACTCTATCACAAACTTGGGCGACGGTTGCCAGATC
>DAOWNV010000246.1 GCA_030642405.1 Desulfosarcina sp. | reverse complement strand
CGTTCTGGATCGACAATCCAGTCAGGTCAAAACCTTTGGCGCAACCATCACCTTGTTGGCCACAGGCGGGGCCGGCAAGGTATATCTGTATACCAGCAACCCGGATATAGCAACAGGAGACGGAATTGCCATGGGATACCGTGCAGGCGCCACGGTGGCCAACCTGGAATTCGTTCAGTTTCACCCAACCTGTCTCTATCATCCCGCGGCAAAAAATTTTCTTATCTCTGAAGCGGTGCGTGGTGAAGGCGGCCGCCTGATGGATAAAAACGGTCTTTCTTTTATGGAAAAATACGACCCTCAAAAGGACCTTGCCTGTAGGGACGTGGTTGCCCGGGCCATCGACACCGAGCTGAAACGTACAGGGCAGGACAATATGTTTTTGGACATTTCCCACCGTTCGGCTGAATTTGTAACCAGCCGATTCCCCAACCTGGTTGAAAGATGCCTCGATTTCGGCATAGACATGACCAGAGAGCCTATTCCCGTCGTCCCGGCAGCTCACTATATGTGCGGAGGCATCGCCACGGATATGTTCGGCCGATCGGATATCAAACGGTTGTATATCGTAGGAGAGACGGCCTGCACAGGGCTTCACGGGGCCAATCGCCTGGCCAGCAACTCCCTTTTGGAAGCGCTCATTTACGCAGATACTGCTGCGGCACAAGCTCGCCTCGACCTCTCCGACAACAGAAAAAAAACTTTCCCCGACATCCCGAACTGGGACGATGTGGGAACGACGGATAGCGATGAAGCGATCATGGTCGCCCATAACTGGGACGAAATCAGAAGGCTTATGTGGAATTATGTGGGGATAGTCCGCTCCGACAAACGCCTTGCCCGCGCCAAGCGTCGCATCGATATGATACAAAAAGAAATTCGAGAATACTACTGGGACTTCAAAGTCTCACCGGATCTCATCGAGCTGCGCAACATCGCTACCGTTGCCGAACTCATTATCACATGCGCTGCACACCGCAAGGAAAGTCGCGGCCTGCATTACAATATCGGTTACCCCAAACGAGACGACCAACGTTGGCAAAAAGACACGGTTATTCGAAGGCAGCTTGTAGGTTAGCTATATCCTAAAAGGGAATCGTGTTTAAAAAATCATGATCTTCAAACGATTCAGGATCCTTTGCCATAAATGCCTGATTGTAGGCGGAAGGGCTTTGCATAAATTCTGAAATAGCTTCGAAAAAGACCAAAGCCGGTGATCGGGAAGCGATATTCGGAAAAGATGACCAGGCCAAACGAAACAGCCGCGCCCCGTCCCTGTAAAATTCGAAACGCCGGCCATATCTTCCTTTTTTTTCCAGTTTCACGGTCATATCCGAATATAGGGGAATTTCCCAATCGTCCACCTGAAAAAACAGATCATGGCCGTAGCGATAAAAAATAAACACATGCCGGCCTTTTAAAAAGTATAGGCCCCTGATATCCAATTGATCATTGACGGAAAACGTTCGTCCAGTCAACAACCCGTTCAGCGGATCAAATTCATGGACCTTTTTTTGTTTATGTGTATCTGAAAGAAAGAGGACATGCAAAGGTGGCCTTTTTTTTCTTTTCCAGAAAGTGAAACAGAGACCGATCTCAGGCAGTATCCGGGTTGCGAACCTAAAACAATGAGAAAAAACCAAAAGAGTGGGGATGAGGGTGGAAACATAGGCAACTCCCCAGTGTGGAATGGAAAAAAACCACCTTGCGGCTACAGCAGTTAATAGATTCGACGAAAATCCGAACAGCACGATCCTCCCAAAGATCCCTCTGGGTATATACAAATAACGCGTGATATAAAAAACACGACAACAGGCTGCAAACACGATTCCCGACACCAGGGCCAAACCCGTCAGCAGTGTCGGGAAAAAAAAGATGTCCCTGCCCAGTCCCATTTCCATTAGTTGCACTCTATGCGGGAAATAGTGCTTATAATACTGTCCCACCGGACCGACGAGATAAGAATACCATGCGATTTTGCACAAACCATAAAGCAACGTCATCACAACCGCGACAACGCAGAACAAAACAACTCCTTCCAAAAAGGTTTTGAAAACCGATCGAAGATAAGCGGCAAGGATATCCTTTATTTTTCCAACACCGGCGTACCCACCCCTTTTTTTCTGACGAAACACGGCCCTGTCTATTCTAAGGCCGGTTCGCAGCATCCGCCACAGCAGGATACTCAGGAAAAGAGAGGCACCACAAACGACCACAAACAAATCGTCGTTCGACAGCCGGATTCCCATATGCCGATGCAGTTCATTCAACAAACGGGAAACCTCAATAAATGCCGGATGGTTGGCAGGAAGGGAAAAATCCAGAATGTCCATCGATGTTAAAAACCAATCACGGTATCTACATTGTTGGCCTTGTCTAAATTAATTGCATTTTCAAGGTTTGCCATTGTGAAATTGGACTGATACAAATCCGCATTTCTAAAATTGGACCTTTTAAGCAATGAATTTGAAAAATTGGCATTGTTCAACTGCGCATTGGTGAATGTACAACCGATTAGATTAAGATTCGAAAAATCCAATCCGGATAGATTACAGTTTGTAAAGTTCGTGCCATAAAGAGCGACCTGATTAAAATGGATTCGGGTCAATTGTGAACCGGACAAGTCTGCATTGTTCATATTGACCCCGGTAAGTGTTGCCGAGGTCAGGTCAACGCCTCGCAAATCGCATTCGACAAGCTTTATTCTTCTTAGGGAGGCCCTGCTTAGATTGGCATTTCTAAAATTCGTTCTTTCCATTTTTGCACCATCAAAGATCGCACCTGATAGGTCGGCCTCGGTCATATTCGTCTTCACGAGATTGGATCGTGTGAAATTTGCATCTGTGAGTTCGGCTTTGGTTAAATCGGCATAGGACAAATTTGTTTGAAAAAAGTTGCATTTGACCAATTTTGCATTTGTCATTTTGCAATTGCTCAAATACATTCCGCTGAAATCCACACCGCTGAAATCAGCATTGCTAAAATCGATTCCCGATACATCTGCATTTTTCAGTCGAGAATGGGAAAAATCGGCGTGCTCGATGATTGCTCTTTTGAGGTTCGTCCCGGAAAAATCACAATTGGAGAAATCGCTGTGAACCATAAAAGCACTTTCAAAGGTAACCCCTGTCAGATCTCTTCCGGAAAGGTCGATGCCGCTGAGATTTTTCCCGTGAAAATTTTTCGTTGTTTTTAAAATTCGATTAATGGTTTTCAAATCAAGCGGTTCATCGCTGATCCTCGGACTTAGCTGATGATGCTTTTTGTAATACGCAGCCCATGTGAACTTTACGACAGCCATGGTTACAAAATCTTCCATGTGGTATCCCGTTCGATCTTCAATCACTGCGGTTATGTTGTGTTCTCCAACGGTCAACGTCTCGGATGAAAATAATGATTCGTTTCCAAGCAGGCCATCGATATCGGACGACCATTTAACCGGACCGACAATGATATTTCCTTCATCATCTACCGCTTTGAAAACTATCTTTTCGCCATAAAAAACAGACTCTCCATTTTTAGGGCCGGCAATGGTCAGTACAATCGGCAGTTCGTTTTCCGGTTCCGTTCTCCTGTGCTGCACTTCATCTTGCAAGCATCCAAAAAAAATAAAGAAAAGAAGAAAAAGGCTGTACGGTTTCGGCCATCTGGTTCTTGAGAAAAACGTCATCGGGTTTCATCCTTTTTTAATAATCCAATTCACGGATTTATATTGGCGAATCGGAAGAAACCTTTAGAGAAAAAGATCGGGTGGGATTTATTTGAAAAGCCGCGTAATCTCGTCAACATCAAAGCGGGGCCATGGGACTCGGACATCGTTTGATACGGCATCGATGCCGGGTTCCGACTTCGTAACCACACCAATTTCGGTAACGGGGATACCATTGGCATGCAACCGTGATATCAATTTCCGTGTGTAATCCGGTCGACAGCAGATCAATAGGCTTCCGGAACCGATAAGGCCCAGGGGATCGATACCCAGAATTTTTCCAATGCGTCGGGTCTCGGGGTAGACCGGTACCGCATCCTTTTGGACTCGGATACCGTTGCCACCAGCCTGGCTCAATTCCCAAAGAGCGGTGGCGATGCCGCCTTCGGTCACATCGTGCAGGGCGGAGACACCGCCAACGGCCCAAGCGATTCGGGCCTCAGGCAAAATACTGATCATGGACTGGAATCGAATGCAATCATTGATCTGGTTTCTATCCAAGCCTTCTTGCAGGAGTCTTTCCCTGAACTCTGCAGCAATAATTGCCGTACCCTCCACGGCGACTCCTTTGGTGACCAATACGCTGTCACCGGCGGCCATACGGCTTTTTTGAATCAAATCGTTTCGGGCCATGGTTCCCGCCATCGTACCGGCCACGACAGGGCGGGAAACCGCATCCGTAATCTCCGTGTGCCCACCGCACAGACT
>DAOWNV010000304.1 GCA_030642405.1 Desulfosarcina sp. | reverse complement strand
TTGCATGGCATCGAAACGCTTATCCATACCTCCTTGCATGGCATCGAAACGCTTGTCCATGTCGCTTTGCATGGCATCGAAGCGCTTGTCCATGTCGCTTTGCATGGCATCGAAACGCTTGTCCATGTCGCTTTGCATGGCATCGAAACGCTTGTCCGTGTCGCCTTGCATGGTATCAAAGCGCTTATCCATGTTGCCTTGTATGGCATCAAAGCGCTTGTCCACATCCCATCGGAAGTCCTTGAGATCATTGCTGAAACGGTCGAGCTGCCCTTGCATATGATCAAATCGGACCTCGAAATATTTGGATGTAGGGATGATCTGCGCCACCAGCACGTCCACGGTTTTCTTGTCCAGGGTCAGGCTGGCTTCTTCTTGCTGGTCGGTCATGGAAAATCCTCGATTTACAAAAAAATACCCCTAGCTATGAACACTTGGGCGCCTCGAAATTCCCCTGTGAGAGAAGGACCGAAAGGAAAAACTCATTCTCATGGGAAAAATGATATTTGAAACGGTGCCTTATGTCAAGAGAAACGACTGTTTGCCTTTTCATTCCGGGGTGTTCTGCACTGTAGGTACGGCTTCAGCCGCACAGCGCCTTGGTGTGCGGATAAATCCGCACCTACAAGAAAGAATCCTGTTTAAATTTCGTGTCGGCGCGCTTATGAGAAGGGATTTTGCTTCCAGCAGGAAAAGAACCGGCCATTATCATCATTTCAGGGATCAATGCTACGGTTTTACAACCAGATTTTGAAGAATCACGGAACCGGCTATAACCTGCGGCGATTTGATAAACGTTGTTCGCGGGGCTTGCGATGTAAATGTGCTGTCCCAACCTCCCTGGATTTTAATCTGTTTCGATTGGGTCAGGCGAAAGCCGGCAAATTCGCCCCTTGTTACCTTCAGGGTTGTCTTTGACGTTGCCGGTGCATCAACTGCGTGCTGAATTGTAGCGTAGCATGGCGCTTTAGCGCCGCATTGCCCATCGGGTGCAACATAGCCAACGGAAAATGCTGAAGCCACAAGATTTATTTGGTTGATCGATCCGCTGCCGCCCACCAGAAATTTCCCGGTGTTCGGCGATGTTACGGTCAACGATACGCCGTTATTGTAAACATGGATTTGTGCGGCTTCCCCCGGTTTTGCGCCGTTCGGTTGATCGTTAGCATCGTATATGGGGATATTGATGGAGTAGAAATCGGCAGCATTTAAACCATCCGTATCCTCGGCCGGGGGATCATAAACAGTGCCGCTTTCCCGCGTCACTGTGAATGAATATCCCGTGTCTGTGGTCCGGGTCAACTGGACCCCGTTAATGGTCACTGTTCCCCCGATCCGGGCCGGCATCGGGGGCATTCTTTCAGCACTAAAAACTACGTTGGTGAAAAGAAACATGGATAACAAGAGAAGGCGCCACAAGCACTTCGTTAAAAAAAACATCATATTTACCGTTCCTCCAAACAAGTGTGAACCGGTACCCGAACGAAAACCAGGATTTTTCGTCAAGATCGAGGAAAATCAAAATTTCAACCATAGGAATACACTGAGTATCTTGAGGATTAAAATTTTTATCTGACGCAGAGATTGACGAAAAAGACAGTTTTCGTTCCGGTACAAACTAAATTTTATAACTCTTTCTCCTTAGCATATAAATTGCCGATATGGAAAAAAGCACCATGAAAACAATCATTCCCCACTCGCTCAATGTGGGAATAGGAGGTGCTGCCCCCACCGCCGGTCCCCCCGGTTCGACAATTTCCCCATTGGCCAGGCCGTCTTCATCCCCAGGCCCGCCGTCGGTTATGGTGAGTGTAAATGTGGGGTCTCCATCGTCAAGCCCGATCACGTTGTTAAATTGGGTGTGTTGGCCGTTTTGGTATTTGTAATAAACCGCTGCGGCGGAAATATTTCCGGGCATGGTAATAACTATGTTTACAGCAGCACCGGGTGCCAGCCCTTCAATTGTGAAGCTAAGCAATCCAAAGGGGAACGTTGCGGGAGCGCCTGCCGGGGCATTCGCACTTGTTGGCGCACTCTTGAAATTGCCCTTGTTCGTGGCCAAAGTAGCCCCAGCCGCCGGGCCACCCGATACAACTGCTGCAAAATTCGCTCGGATATTCATATCGGCGGTGACGTTTTTGACGGTCAGCGGGTTGTCCGTACCGGTTTTATCACCGGTCCAGCCCGTGAAATTATTACCGGCATCCGGGACCGCCTTGACCGGGGTGCAATCGCCGCCGTGGTTCACGGTTTGTGTGGTAGCGCCGGTCAGGCCACTGCCGGAACCTGCGGTAAAGGTGACTGTGTATGTTTGTGTGGAAACCGCCACAATATCTATCGTGCTGCGAGATCCCTCGTCTCCCACAGCGAATTCACCGTTGGCGGGTGTTGTAAGCGTTAACTCCGTACCGTCTTTATACGCATGAATCACCGCTGTATTGCCGGGATTGGCGCCTCCCGGCTGGTGGGTTGCATCGTAAATGGGGACATCAATAATATACCAATCCATGTCACTGAGCCCATCCATGTCTTGGGCTGCGGGATTATAGGCCGAACCATTCTGTTTGGTTACAACAAACGTGTAGCCCGTGTCCGTCGCCCGGGTCAGTTGAGTGCCATCCACTGTCACTGTGCCGCCGATTCTGGCCGGCAGGGGAACCTGGCCGTTCGCAGCCGCTGTGATGGTAAAGAACCAGCAATTCCCGCTCATCTCATTACTGAGTCTATTTTCTAACATTTATAAAAAATGAGTGCCATCCTCAGAAAACGTTGCTGCAAATTACTCGAAATTCTTTGTTTGGCCAATCAGTTTTTGAAGAAACGGAGGCCGAAAACAAGACATAAGACCCGCCCATATGATTTACCGCACAGACGTCCCTTATTGGCAAACGCCAATTTTTCTGGAATTGACACATTTTGTATATAAGGAATCAAAATGTACCGATAATGAAGTAACAAAACTTTACAACAAATTTAAAAATGTTTTGAAAACATCCACATCTAAAGTTAATTTGGAAATAAAACTTAAGACATTAAATGATGATGCATTTCCCCATCCCTTGTTAAGGAAAAGATTGGCAGAGTTAAAAGAAAATGCCGGTCATTATACCGCTCACAAAAATAGAAAGGGGATAACAGAAACGACATCTATTGTTGACAACTATCTAATAAGGTATAAAACGTAAATCAAGACAGGTTGAGAGTTTTCGAGATAAGGAATGGACAAAAATTTTCGGCTCATGGGGCAAAACGTGTGGAGCGCATCTGACAATGCAGATGAACAGGGACTCCTTTTTTCAGTCTCACACAGTTGGCCCCATGAGCCACTCCTTTAAAGACGT
>DAOWNV010000264.1 GCA_030642405.1 Desulfosarcina sp. | reverse complement strand
TTTAAGTAATAAGGGGGATAGTGTTCCGCCTTTTTCTTTCATCAATTGATTTTCCAGACGGCCCAGGTCTACAAATTGACGGATCCATCGAACACTGATGCCGGTGGATAGGGCAACGTCGTCAGGCACCGCTCCTTTTTTCAATGCCTCGTGAACAATATACAACCATTTGGGTGATGGCGATACCAAACGGCGCATAAGGGTATCCATAGATTCCGAGATCATATCTTTTTGAAGGCCCATGACCGGGTTTCGAGGTGATCGGGCACGAAGTGCTTTTTGAAAGGCTTCCAAGAAATTGCGACCGATCCCCATCACGGCGCCGGTCGATTTCAACCGTGTGTCAAGCTTTTCCTCTTCTCCTGGAAATCGTTCGAATTCCCATCGGGGCAAACGAACCGCTACGATTCGATCGGGTATGAGGCTGGACCCTGTCGGTGCCTTAACATCCAAGGCATCTGCCATACCCATCCCCAAGGCAAGCTTTGCATGGCCGGTCGATAAAGAAATACCGGTTGCTTTAGAAAAAAAACCGGTCATGCGGGAGAAGCAAGTGTCCATGGACAACACCAGCACTTTTTTTCTGTTTGCGGCAACGGCAAACTTTATGTGTATTGCACCTCTTACCTCCATTTCTTCGGCAAGGTTGAAAGATGCTTTTTCAATTTGTTGATAGACTGGGTCATCCATGGGCACCGGTAAAATGACGGAGGTGGAATCGCCACTGTGAATACCAACAGGTTCTATATTTTCGGCGACACCAACCATCTGTATGCGGTTTTCACTGTCACGCAACAACTCCACCTCAATTTCATGGTAACCAGACAGGGCTTTTTCAATCCTGAAAATGTCTTTTTTGTTGGATGGAAGACGACCCCCGGCGATGAGGCTTCGCAGTTCCTCCACATTGTAAACGATGCCATATCGTCGAGAACCGGCAGATTCAGCAGAGCGTACAAAAACGGGGTATCCTATAGTTTCGGCAGCAGCAGCGGCATCCGCCACACCGCTCACAGACAGGCCATGTGGTGTGGCGAAACCCAAATCACTTACGGCATTGAAAAAGGCTGTCGGGTCGTTGATCAACCGTACTGATTTTTCCGAAATACCCATCAGGTGAATGTTTTTTTCTTTTAAAAAACCATTTTGGACGAACACCTTTACCAGGTCCAATGCATGTGGACCTCCCACGGTGGGTAAAATGGCATCAGGTTTTACCTGATGGATCACTTTTGTTAGAGATTCAACCGTTAAAGGAACCAGGTAGGTACGATCAGCTGTATCAACATCGGCAGCCATCGCAGAGGGGTCGCAATGGACGAGGATCGTTTGGAACCCTGCTTTACGAAAAACTTCACAAGCCCTGCAGGCCGCTTCGTCGTAGGCAACGGTCTGTCCGATCGTAATTGGGCCGGAGCCAATGATGAGTACTTTTTTTACTGAGGGCGTTGACATGGTAACTCCTTAATCGGGTTCGATGAGCATTTAAATGACAGACAAACATATTGACCTAAAAAAAGTGAACCAAATTACTTGTACGCTCCTGCGGTCTCTTTTCCTTCCAAGACGCGTAAGCCTCCCACTGCAAGATTTTCCAGCTCATCCTCTCCTGAATATATCAGAAGCGGCGCAAGGAATTTTACTCGTTTTTTGATTTCTTCGAGCACAGTAGCGGCTTTGCACAGGTTACCCGTAAGTACAACTGCATTAATATCTCCGTCCGTCACCGCAGCAAGAGAACATATCTCTTTACTTATCTGATATGCCATGGCTTCTAAGACAAAACGGGCCTCATTATCGCCACCGGCAACGCGATCCTCAACCTGCTTCACACTATGCGTGCCTAGATATGAAAAGACGCCTCCCCTGGAAAAGAGCATTCGCTCAAGCCCCTTCTGATCATGCTCTCCCGAGTAACAGATTTTGATGATTTCCTTCAGGGGAAGTGCGCCGGTCCGTTGGGGGGTAAACGGCCCTTCGCTCAGGCCATGTGTTCCATCAATAATCCGCCCTTTACAGTGCATGCCCATGGTGATCCCACCACCCAGGTGGGCAACTATGAAATTCCCTCTATTATAGCTAATCTTTAATTCTTTCGCTGCTTTTCTTGCAGCGGATTTCTGGCTCAGGACATGCATCCCAGCCTGCCTGTCCACTCCTTTCAGACCTGAAAATCTAGCGGGTGGCTCAAGTTCGTCGGTGACCGGCGAATCAAATATAACAGCGTCAGCGCCAAACCGATCTGCAATGTCTCTTGCTATTGGAGGACCGATATTTGACGGGTGCCATCCATAATCACCATCACGCAATGTCCGCAGCATGGCTTCATTTATCCGGTAGGCCCCTCCCTGCACCGGCCTGGTTAACCCGCCCCTGCTCACAACCATGGAGACGGAATCAAGTTCGCTGTTTTTCCCGAATGCCGACTGTTCAATGACGACCTTGTGGAATGCAAGCCAATCATCATAATCATTTAGTTTGGAAAGATCTTCAAATGAATGTTCTATGGTCTGCCTGAACAGGTTGTCCCGCCCGGCAAACGCCGCAATCTTTGTAGAGGTTGAACCTATATTTATTACAAGTATCTTATGCATTGCACCCACCTTTCAGGAGATGAGCCCCAGGGCAAGATTGACCGACCAGGAATCCACAGCCTCGAGGGGGGAACGGATCACTACCGGATTGATAGTCCCGGTTATCACACCGGCCAGCTTGCACTTGCCGGGCCAGGCCAGGATTTGTGACATCAGGTTCGCGGACTCAAGGTCGGGGAAAAAATAGACATCCAAATCACCCGGAACGGGAGAATTGATTCCCTTGTGTTTGGCCGCGGATCCGGACTCGGCATTGTCCATTGCAAGGGGACCTTCCACCAGTGCATCTCCAAACTGGCCCCGCTCGGACATCTTGGAAAGAATGGCTGCGTCAAGAGTAGACGGAATCGCCGGATTAACCAGCTCAAGAGGCGCTAAAGCAGCAATTTTAGGTTCCTCAATCCCGAGTGCTTTTGCAATGCGTATCACATTATTGACAATGCCTATTTTTTTCTTAATGTCCGGCCGGTTATTTATGATGGTGTCGGTCAAAAGGGTCAATCTACCATCCTTGGGCGCGACCATGGCGTTTACATAGCTCAACACCGAATTCCCAAATGGATCCATATTTTTCTCCCGGATAAGGGAGAGAATTCCCGGCCCAAGTGGACCGGTATCAAGGAGGATGTCGGCATTGCCTGAATTTAGTATATCCATCGCTTCCCGCCGGGCCTCCTCGATGCCAATGGATGAAAACTTGATTTCCATATCGGATCCTGCATTACTAAAAGATCGACCGCAAGCTACGGGTTCCACCCACCCCCTGTCTCGGGCCTTAATCACGGCGTCAAGGGCGTGGGGGTCCTCCTGACCCGAAATAATCAATCGTTTTTTTTCATTCCGGTCCGCAAGCCTCATAATACCTTCAAAATCTAATTTCATTGCTTGCCTCCTTCAATTAACGAAGCCGCAAGGACCAGGCCCATTGCAAGGTTCACCAAACGGCTTTTGTATCCGTGTGAACGTGAGGGAGTCAAAAAAAAAATTCCTTCGCCCGTGGTTATGGACTGGCAATCGCCAAGCGCCACATGCTCGATACCTTTAGCTATGATATTTCCCGCATCTATATTGGGTACAATCAGTATGTCTGGGAATTCGTCGCTGTTAATAAAATGGTCCGGAAATAGCTGGTATAAATTCATGGCCTTGCATATTTCACACTCACCTATCTCGCCATCCCGTGCCTTTTGCCTTATCTCACCAAGTTCGTGAATTGCTTCGGGTCCGGGCCCCGCCGCATTTTGGGCTGAAAGGACCATCACCTTGGGCCTTGGACACCCGAGTCCGTGCATAATGCTCACCGTGTTGGCTATAATTTTGGACTTGCATTCAGAATCAGGGAATATATTGACTCCCCCATCGGTAACAATAAAAATTTTATCCACGCTCGGCAGCTTTTGAAAACTAACAGTGCAAAGCGCCTGGTTGGGCGCCCGTTGCTTGGTTATACGGATCAGGCCCCGGTAGAGATATGAA
>DAOWNV010000234.1 GCA_030642405.1 Desulfosarcina sp. | reverse complement strand
TCCCATTTTACTGCGATCCTAATTGTGGTTTGAATCCCATTTTGCCGAATCAATGGTCCCGAGGCGCTTGATGACGATGTCCAATAAAAGGCCGATCACACCGATGACAATCATACCGGCCATGACATAGTCCATACGCAGGGTATTTCGTGAATCGAGAATGAGATATCCCAAACCGGACTGTACGGCAATCATTTCAGCGGCAACGACGACGACCCAGGCAATGGTGATACTGATCCGCAAAGCGGTTGCTACGGATGGAATGATTGCAGGAACAATAATTTTTGTAAATACTTCAAAACGGGTAAAATTGAAATTTGCTGCAACCTGGAAATAAACTGGGTTGATCGATCTTGAGGCAACCGTAATGGAAACCACCAACGGGAAAAAGCTGGAGAGAAAAATTAAGAATATTGCCGGTGGATCACCAATGCCAAACCAGAGCATGGCAAGGGGGATCCAGGCAAGGGGAGATACGGGTCTTAGAAGCTGAATTATGGGGCCGAACAGAAGATGAGCCTTTTTCACTCTTCCAAGAACAATTCCCAAAGGGATCCCCAAAATCACCGCGAGATAGAATCCAACTGATACTCTGAAGAGACTTGCAACAGTATGTTCAAAAAGAACCCCGCTCGCCATTAGTTCGGCGATGCTGCCGGCGACTACCATAGGCTGTGGAAAAACATGTGCGCTCCAACCGCTGAATCTGGCCGTTATCTCCCAAATAAGAAGAAAAGCTGAAACTCCGGCAACCATCAACAATAATTTCGGATTTTCTGAGTCATCCGAAATATGGTTACGGTTTTTCAATGGTGCCGAAACAGGTCGAACACTTGAGTTTTCCATTATCTGCTTATCCGTCCGAGGCCGTTGCCGGTAAAGTTTCCTTTACCTTTGTTAAACGAGAAGGAACGACGATTACTTTATCTTTGCATTTTACATAGGCAAAGTATCCACTTATATGCTTGTTCATGATGCCGCAGTGGACGTCGTAAGCTCCTTTCTCTGCATTGAACGGTATCTTAAATTCACGGTTAAAGGTATGAAATCCGGGAGTTATTGTTGTATATATGTCTGACTCGGGATGATGAATGATGGTTTTCTCAGGACCGTGAAGGGACGCCCCCAAAACCGCCTCATGATCGCAATGATTCATATTGAACAGATGATAGGTGAGTTGAATGCTTTTGTCGGATGCAATTTTTCCGGTTTGGACGATCACTTTTGCAAGGATCAAAAACTTTATTTTTTCCTTGGGTTGAAAAGGGGTGTAATGGATGTTGGAACTCACAGCATCGCCGTCTCCATCTCCTGCATCGGAAGGACCCGTCTTCGAACCCCAGAAGCAGTTTGTTACCTTAACGGATGAACTTCCCTGGTAATAGACGGCAAAATAGCTGTTTCCGTGAAAGCTTGTGTCGGCAATGTGTGGAGAAGTCTTCTTACCAATCGTGACGCCGGTTCCATTGTGATTGGAAACGACAGAGTATGTGAGACGAATATCCGAAGTATCTAAAACAATATTTAGATCCAAAAAGGCGCAAGAGGTCAGGCTGCCGGAAGAACCCGGGAGATAGAGAAGGGTCTCCAGGTTGTCTGCTTGTAAAAAGCCATTGAAAAAGACCCGATAGGCGTCTAACCGTCCTTTGACCTGAAACCTGGATCCCCGTGAGAAGACAAGGACAGTATCTCTTCCAATGGTCAAGGTAATCCCCTTTTCTACGACAACATCGCCCAAGAGAACATACGGGCTTTGATCAACCGTCCATTTTGTATCCTTTACAATGGTCCCGGTGATCTTTGTTTGGGAAAAAGTTGGTTCAGAAATGAGAAGAAATCCGATCAGAACCAAGAAAAGGGTCATTGCTTTCCGGATTGTTATGTTCATGCAGCTTTCCTCTCAAGAAGCTCTCTGGCCAAATTAAGGTAAGCCAGTCCTGAAGAACTCTTTTTATTGTAATAAATGACAGGAAGACTCATCAGTTGCGCTTCTTTTATCATTTCATCCTGTTCGATCCTTGTTTTGAATACCCTTTTCCGATGGAGATCGATTATTTGATCGTAAACTACCTTTGATGCCTCGCTTTTTTGGTCATACATGGTAATCAAAATCCCTGTTTCGAGGCAGGGGTTTGATTTTCCCTTGACCATATGGATAATGCCGAGCAACTGGTCCATTCCCTGTATTGAGAAAAAATCACATTGACTCGGTATGACAACCAGTGAAGCAGCCGTCAACGCGTTAATGGTGAAAAAATCGATGGAGGGCGGCGTATCTATCAGGATATAATCATAATCGTCTTTGACTTGCGCCAATTTGTCTTTTAGGATGTATTCGTAATCGACAGTCCCAAAAAACAATTTGTTGAGAACCATCATATTCCTGCTAGAGGGCAGAAGAAACAGATTTTTATAGCGGGTCGGGGCGATGATATCTTCGATTTTTTTTTCCCTTGAATGGATGAGATCGTAAAAGGAGGAGGTGTGTTCGCATCCAATGAGCTGGGTCAGATTGGCCTGAATGTCAAAATCGATCATCAGAACCCGTTTTTTCATCACGGAGAGAGAAAAGCCCAGGTTCATACAGGTCGATGTTTTTGCTACACCGCCTTTCTGGTTGCTTACAGCGATGACATTGTTGGCCCATTGCTTTTTGGCCGGCGGCCGGTTCGTAAAAGAGACCCTTTTATCATCGGACGTAAGAAAGACTTTAAAAACAAACCCGCAGCCAGTACATCGAACCTTGGCGCTTTTTCCTCGAAAGACGTTTTTGTTGATAGTATAACGGCTTTTACATTTTTTGCATTCTACGATCATTTTAACATTCCTCATTACATGTTCCTGCAACTTTCGTCCTGTTATTGATTCTTGCTTTACTCATAAGGTTAAGCCACGAGATCTAAAACTTTACGTCAATTTCAGCACTTCACCGACTATACTTTCAGGATGTGCGGTGATATCCGCGAACTTTTTGGAGATCAGTTCTTCCAAAAATGCCGGCAATATGCACGAAGAAGGCTCCTGAACAATGATTTTTCCATTTTTACCCCGGATGGCGTCAAGGCTGCTCTTGGCAACACTTTCTGAACCGGAAAGAAAAACGGCATGCACATTGCCGGAAAAGTTTTCGACCACCGAGCGGATAAAATCGTCCATGTTTTTTTCCTTACCGGAACGACTGAAGGAAACGGCATCTGGAAGCATGCAGTACCCGTTTTGAACTTTTTGGAACAACACATGGGATTCCAGACTTGCAATATAGCAGTTTCCGGTTTGCAGGTTTTTTTTGGAATCAATGGGAACAGTTTGAAGTCGAGCATTTTTGTTTGCACAGGTGGAAAAAGACGCTGTAAATTCCTCAGGCAGGCTTTGAAATGCAGTTAAATATAAATTCAGCCCGTCGGGCAAGCTTGAAAGGATGTAAAGCATTTCATGATACCCTCCAAGCCCTGAAATAAAGACAACAAGGGATTGATTACCGGATTCCGCCACACCCTCGTTCATTGGAGCTACTGTTTCGAAAAATGGATATCGTTTGAAATTCAAAATATTTGCGTTAGCGGCGGATCGGGCCCTATAGAGAATTTGCTGCTGCTGTACAAGCATGCTCTTATTTTTCACCGGTTTTGGTAAAAAATCTACGGCACCGAGATTGAAAAATTGCGTTAGCGTATTCTGATCACTTTCGGCAAGGTTGCTCATGACAATGACTGGACTCGGTTTTTTGATCATGAGATGCTTTAGCGTACTCAGTCCGTCCATTACCGGCATATTTGCATCAAGAATAACAAAATCAGGATTTAATTCTGATAGTTGCGAAAGTGCGTCCTTGCCGTTTTCAGCTGTTCCGATTACTTCGATATCCCCTTCTGCGGTCAGCATGTCGGTGATGATTTTTCGCATCAATTTCGAGTCGTCCACAACCAGTGCTTTTAGTTTTGTCTCTGCAAGGACGAGTATGCTTTCGCTTTCATCCAATTCGAAGATATTCGCTGCATCCTCCTCCCCCCTTTCCTCTTTCCTCTCCTCCTCTACCCAACCGCATTCGTCGCTCAGTCTGGCAACCTCCATGAGAAGGAACTGGTAGCTTTGGTGGATGGTTCGCTTTTTCGCCTTTTCCGTCTGGCTCGTTTCGATGCGTCCACCCTGTAGGGCCATGATGGTGTAAAATGCCTCCTCGCCGGATCTGTGTCCTCCTTCAGCATGAACGATCTCCCCATTTTCCAGGTAAACCGTACCTGTATAATCTATCTGTTGAATTTTGATAGCAATGGTTTCCGCTGAGAGGCAGTAGAGTTGAATCAGGTTGTCCAACTGGATATTCTTCAACTCACCGGCAAAGCCATTATCCTTATCCTCAACTTTCTCGGACAGGACGACGGATTTCTTTTTGTCAACATCCGGTTCATCTTTTTTTTGTGGAGCCATCATCGATTAACCCGGGTTGGGGATTCGTTGAATTAAAACGTACTGCCAAAACCTCTATCCTATCGCAACTGCACTCCTTTTTCTCCGGTGCTCCATTTTTGCGATTGATATGTTTAAAAGATCATAGATGTCGAGGATGAGAGAAATCCTGCCATCACCAAGGATTGTCGCCCCTGAAAACCCGCTGCGTTCCTGCAGGTAATCTTCCAGGGGTTTAATGACAACTTCTTCCTGGCCAAGCATTGTATCAACCAC
>DAOWNV010000038.1 GCA_030642405.1 Desulfosarcina sp. | reverse complement strand
TTGTCGGAAATGGATCCAGTCAAGCGAAAGGCCCTGGTGATGGAAATGCAGCGATTGATCGCACGCGATCTTCCCTATATCCCTTTGTATAAACCTTCCGTGATCGAGGCTGTTCGAACTGACAGGTTCCATGGGTGGGTGGAAATGATAGAAGGAATCGGGAATATTTGGTCACTTTGTATGGTTAAACCAATTGAGTGAGATTATGGGCCTTAAGCGTTTCATCATAAGACGTTGTATTGAGATCCTGGTGATATTTTTCTTTATTATGACGGTGCTCTTTGTTTTATTTCGCATAGCACCTGGTGATCCCGTGGAAAGGATGGTTGATCCGTCCATGACACCGGAAGACGCCCAACTGCTTATGGAAAGCATGGGGCTGGACCAGCCTGTGTGGACCCAATACCTCTATTATTTAAAGAATGTAGCTACTGGTAACATGGGGGTTTCCTTTCATTATGGAGAACCTGTAACCCACATCCTGATGAACCGGCTGCCCAACACCATCTTACTTTTTACTACTGCAATTATCCTGTCAGCTTTATTAGGAATCTATCTCGGAAAAATCGCCGCCTGGAAACAGGGGGGACGGATCGATACCTGGATGACAATCGGGGCATTGTTTTGCCACACCCTGTTTTTACCATGGATGGCGCTCATCATGATCTGGTTCTTTGCGTACAAAGTGGGGTGGTTTCCCATTACCGGGATGGTTTCTCCTGCTGTCTGGATTGATCCGGATACTGGATGGATCGGCAAGACCATAGACGTGATTCATCATCTAATGCTTCCGCTAATGACATTGATTGTTATTCATTTCGGAAGCTACCTGTTGGTAATGCGCAGCAGTATGTTAGACACACTGAAAGATGATTACATCATTACCGCCCGTGCCAAGGGATTGGCGGAAAAAGAGATCCGAGACCGTCATGCCGCGCCCAATGCAGCGCTTCCCGTTGTAACCAGTGTGGGGCTGAGCCTGGCTTTTTCCATAAACGGCGGGGCCTTGACCGAAACGGTGTTCACATGGCCGGGCATCGGACGGGAGCTGGTTTTTGCCGTCAGCCACAGTGACTACCCCCTTGCCCAAGCTGCTTTTTTGCTGATTGCCGGTGTGGTATTGGTTGCTAATCTGGTAGTGGACGTCCTTTACGCCTACCTGGACCCGAGGATAAGATACTGATATGACACAACCTTTTTCCACAACGCAAGCAACGAAAGACGCTTTTGGTGGGGGCACGGAAAGGCACGTGCCTTATTGGATAGAGCGGTTTTTGGACGGTTGGGCGATTTATCGAAAAAATGTCATTGGCCGCATTGGCGTGGTCCTCCTTTGTCTGTTTGCGCTCATGGCTGCCGTCAGCTATATCCCTCAATGGGTAAATCCCATATATAATCCAATGACCGGCGTCGATCCCCAGATTTCATACAGCACCGGTCCCAGTTTTCGACATTGGCTGGGTACCGATAATATCGGCAGGGATCTCTTCAGTCAGCTCCTGGCAGGTGCCCGCGTGGCTTTTATAGTTGGAATCACGTCTGCATTGATCAGCATCTTGTTCGGCACCACCATAGGAATGGTAGCCGGCTATTATGGAAAGCGTACCGACCTGATTCTCATGCGGTTTGCAGATATGGTTATGGTGATGCCTACATTACTTGTGGTCCTGATCTTGTCAGCCCTGTTCGGGCAACTCAATATTTGGGTTATTGTTGTGATGATTGCTCTATTCCGTTGGCCCGGGGTTGCCCGCGTGATCCGGTCGCAGACCATGTCCTTGCGGCACAGACCGTTTGTCGAAGCGGCGATAGTGGCCGGCGCATCCCGCTTTCGGATTCTTTTCAGGCATATTCTTCCCAACGTAATGCCGTTGGCCCTGCTCTACATGACTTTCAGGGTAACTTCGGCCATCATTATTGAGGCGGCATTGGCATTCCTCGGGTTTGGGGACCCAGGAACCGTGAGTTGGGGAATGATGCTTCAATGGGTCTGGAAGACGGGGCACATGTTCCAAGCTCCCTATTGGTTACTGCCGCCTGGAATCTGCATTTCTCTCATCACCATGGCGTTTTACATGACCGGTCGGGCAATGGACGACGTGCTGGATCCCCGATTGCGCGAAGAGGAGATCAAACGGTGACGACTTCGTTACTGGATGTGGAAAACCTGAGCATTGGCTACCATACCGGAAACGGCATTCATCTTGCGGTGGACAACGTCTCTTTCCATGTTGAACGGGGAGGGTCTTTGGGCCTTGTGGGTGAATCCGGGTGTGGAAAGACCACCATCGGGATGGCCATCATGGGGCTGCTGCCACCCAACGCCGGAGTGGTTTCCGGTCATATACGTTTTGAGGGTGAAGATCTTACGACTGTGGACGATTCTAGGATGCGGAAGATCCGTTGGCGGCGGATTTCAATGATTTTTCAGGCTGCCATGAATGCGCTGAATCCGGTCCAACGGGTCCAGGCTCAGGTTGCCGAGGCCATCATTACCCATGAACCTGAACTGTCAAGGCATGCGGTGGCTCACCGTACACGTTCTTTATTCAAGCTGGTCAAGATTCCTGAGGACAGGCTTCGTGACTATCCTCACCAGTTTTCCGGCGGAATGAGACAGCGGGTGATCATAGCTATGGCGCTTGCCTGCAATCCCTCGCTGATTATCGCAGACGAGCCGACCACCGCTTTGGATGTCATTGTCCAGAACCAGATTTTGAAAGCCATCGGCATGTTCCAAAAAGAAAAGAATATCGGCATGATTTTCATCTCCCATGATATTGCTGTTGTCTCGGATGTGTGTACTCATATAGGTGTCATGTACGAAGGGAGTCTGGTTGAGATGGGGCGCAAAGAAGAGGTTTTTTATTGTCCGGGACATCCCTATACGCGCTTGCTCATCGAGAGTTTGTTGACCCTGTCGGACGAACCCGCCGACCTTTCCGAGGTTTCTTGTGTTATTGCCCCACAGGGGATCACCGGCGATGGCGGATGTTCTTTCAATGAAACCTGTTCCGACGCCTCGGCCGCTTGCAGAAACGAAAAGGTCGGGTGGGTTGAACTGTCCGATACGCACAGGGTTCGGTGCAACCTTGCCGGGAAAGAGGTAGAAGGATGAAAACGCCCGTTTCCATGCTGACGATGTCTGATGTGACAAAAGTGTATCGGGTCAAAGATTCCCTTCTCGGCGGTGCCGGTCGAGATGTCGTCGCCCTGGATCGTTTTTCAATGACCATTAATGCCGGAGAAATATACGGATTGGTGGGGGAAAGCGGAAGCGGTAAAACAACGGTTAGCCGACTGATTGTTGGTCTTGAACCAGCGGACGGTGGGGACATCCGGTTTGACGGCACAAAGGTCATGGGGTTAAAAGGCCGGCGGCGGAAAAATTTCACCAAACAGGTTCAGGTTATTTTTCAGGACCCCTACCAGAGTCTCAACACACATTTTTCGATATTTGAAACCGTGTGCGAACCATTGGTCATCCATGGCATCGGAGACCGGCAATTCCGCAGAGCACGGGTGTGTGAAATCTTGGATACAACCGGGCTTACACCACCGGAAACCTATCTGAACAGGTACCCTCACCAATTGTCGGGTGGGCAGCGCCAGCGGGTGGCCATTGCCCGTGCAATGGTGCTGGAACCCCGCTTTCTGATCGCGGACGAACCGACCTCCATGCTGGATGCCTTGATTTCATTCCAGATTTTTCGACTATTGAATCATTTACGGGAGTCATTTGGCGTAGCCATACTGTTTATCACCCATAGCCTGGCAGCTGCTCGAAACCTTTGTGACCGGGTCGGTGTGCTTTACAGGGGGCAGCTGGTAGAGCAGGGAACCGCAGAAGAGACCATTATGAATCCTTTGCACCCTTATACCAAGGCACTGCTCGATGCTCACCCACGATTCGGCAGCAGCAGGCAAAAGGCGTATGGTGTGCTGCGCGAAACAGAACGTCCCATACCGGATGTCGACCATTGCCCGTTTTATCCTCGCTGTAATCCTGCAATGGATAACATCTGCAACGAAAGTACGCCCACTTTAAAATACCTGGATTCAGGCCGCAAGGTTTCCTGTTTTCTTTTTTAACAAAACCGAATTGTTGCCAGGCAAGCGATAAAGCCTTATTATTTTAAACTCACGATATCTTCAATGGCTCTTTGTCAGCCATCCCGCAAACAGATAGAGAATGGCATGCAAACGGAACCATCATTGCAATCAAATCATAAAACCTCCAAAAATCGTGGGATTCGTGAAATCCTTCTTTCCGGCATTTTCCGGCGTATTCTCATTATAGAGATGGTTATACTGGTCTGGTCGGTAATATATAAGATGATAACAGAGAACGCAGGTGGGATGGAGCTGCTTTGGTATGCCTTGCGTATTATTATACTGGTGGGTGTTATCCTTGTGTTTATGATGGTGACCTTGCGCAGGTTTCTGGAGTGTAAAATTATCCGACCTATGGAAGCGGTGGCTGAAGCGAATCGCCGATTGAATGTTGACAAACCGGAAGTTGACAATGTGCCTTTGGAAGACGATGCGGCTGTTGAAATCAGGGAAATTGTCTCAACACGAGCGCTCATGCTGGACGCTATCTTGAAGGTATCCAATCAGCGCCTTCAGCTGGTTACATTCATCAAGGAGACATTTGGCCGGTATCTGGGCCGTAAAGTTGTTGATGAAATTCTGAACTCACCAGAGGGGCGACGGATTGGAGGGCACCGTCAGACAGTGACCGTTCTCATGTCCGACTTGCGAGGCTTTTCTGATTTGTCGGATTCCCAGGATCCTGAAACCATGGTTCGGGTTTTGAATCGCTACCTGGAGGCCATGACCCGTGTCATCGAGCATTACGATGGAGTGATTGATGAATTCATCGGTGATGCCATTCTTACCGTTTTCGGTATACCGGAAGAGAAAACCGACGACCCGAACCGGGCCATTGCATGCGCTTTGGCCATGCAACATCAGCTGTCCGAGTTGAATCATGAGTTTTCGGCTGAAGGCCTTCCCTTGTTGGAGATGGGGATCGGAATAAATTCCGGACCAGTGATTGTGGGAAATCTGGGATCCGAAGCAAGGACAAAATACGGCATTGTCGGTACGGTGGTGAATATCGCCTCCCGGATCGAGTCGAATACGGTAGGTGGCCAGGTCCTGGTGGGGGAGGATACTTACGCGTATGTGGGCCAATTGGCAACGGTTGCCCCCCCCATGACAGTGATGATGAAGGGATTGAGAAAGCCCCTGGTCTGCTACCCCGTGACAGCAATCGGTCATCCCTACAATATTCGCCTGGAGCAGAAGATTCAAGATCCATTTGTTGAACTTCATATGCCTTTTCAACTATGGCTCTTGGAAGACAAGAAAGTTGTGGCAGGTCCCTTGGGCGGCGAAACGTGCGGGACGAATGGAGATGCTTTTTGGGCCAGCATACAGGAGAAAATGGATCCGTTAACGGATGTCAAGATTTTGTTTTCATTTTGTAAGGAGGCACACTGTTTTTCAGATATCTACGCCAAAGTACTTGATGTAAAAGAAAAGGACCGTTTACCCATATATCGACTTCACGTAACCTATATGGAGCAGACAGATAAAGCATTTTTGCAAGAATGGATTCAGTCTGTCTGACGAGTGCATATAAAAGAAAACTGGAGAGTGAATCCTATGAAGGAGCCTCAAAAAATTTCTTTTCCAATAAACCATCCTAAACAATTATCCTATTTGGGGTTGAAATCCTTTCCTTTCCGGTTGACGGTTTTCATTATTGTATGGTGCATCTTTTTTTCTGCCATACCGGCATGTTCAAAGGAAAAGACATTTACCAATTTTTTAAAGATGACATTCGTGTTGATTCCTTCCGGTGGGTTTATCATGGGCAGCCCCATTGAAGAAGCCTATCGGGGTGTTTCGGAAATCCAGCATCATGTGACAATCAGCAAACCTTTTTATATGCAGAATACCGAGGTGACGGTGGCCCAGTGGCGTGCCGTTATGGGGCGTCGATTTATTGCAAAAAAAAGGGGAACTCCAACCATGCCTGTTGTCAAAGTGTCCTGGCATGACTGCGATCGGTTTATCAAAAAGCTGAATCAATTGACAGGGCATCAGTATGCGTTGCCCACCGAAGCCCAATGGGAGTATGCTGCCAGGGCAGGAAGCACGACCGCTTATTTTTGGGGTGACGGGATCGAGTGCGCCCGTGCCATGTATGCCAACAACCCCAAAAAATACGACACATGTGTTGACTGCAACCGCGCCTCAGTGCCTGCTGTCGGTTGCCCGGCACATGTGAGAGGCTACCCGCCTAATGCGTGGGGGTTATACGATATGCACGGAAATGTCTGGGAATGGTGCCTGGATCGATTTGATCGCTATGATCCGATCTCTGTAGTTGACCCAATGGAAAACGATTCAGGGACGAATCGGGTACGACGCGGGGGAAGCTGGTTTAGCCCCGGTCATTCTTGCCGGAGCGCGAACCGTGCCTATGGCCATCCCATGAGCCGTCTGCAAACCACCGGTTTCCGTTTGGTTCTGGTTGTGAGGTAAGCTTATTTGGTTATCCATAAGAAAATTTATAACTGGTTCGATGTCTACGAAGAGGAAATAGGTCTGTTCCTCTGGACGGCAGTCCTTCTTTTTTTGGTTCGGAGCTCCGGCATTCTGCTGAACAACTATGCGGAAACCACCTTTTTAAAACGATACGGTGTTGAGTACATGCCTATCGTGAACATGGTTAACGCAGTGGTGACCTTTTTCGTCATGGGTATCTTGGCCGGGTTCATGACACGCTTTTCCGGTGTTCTGTTGCTCTCCAGGCTTTTTATTTTCTGTGGATTGTCCGTGGCGGGTATCCGTGCCGTGATCCCTTTGGGGATAGATTTGATCTATCCTTTATTGTTTATGCTCAAGTCCCAGTACGAAGTGCTTCTGGCACTGCTGTTTTGGAACCTGGCAAACGATCTGTTTAACACCCGGCAATCCAAACGTCTTTTCCCGTTGATCACCGCCGGTGGGGTTATTGGGCAAATCCTGGGAAGTTTTGCGACTCCTTTTATTGCCCGGTGGTTGCATCTGGATAATCTGTTGTCCATATATGTGGGCACTGCTCTGGCTGGTGCGTGGGCCGTCCAGGCAATGGGAAAAAGATATCCAACCTTGCTTTTCAAACAAAAAAAGGAGAGTGAGAAAAAGAAACGGACCTCCGTGATCGATGAGTTCAAAACGGTCATTCCGCTGTTGAAATCTTCGATTTTATTTAAACTTCTTGTGGTTCTCACTTTCATGCCCAACGTGGTGATTACTATCTTGAACTACCAGTTCAATTTTGCCGTCAATGATCAATTCGCCACCGAATCGGGTTTAATCGAATTCTTCGGTTATTTCAGAGGCGTGCTGAACATTATCAGTCTGGTTATTCTTCTTTTCATCGGAAAGCTCTATGACCGATTCGGACTGCCTGTCGCTTTGATGTTTCACCCGTTTAATTATATCCTTGTGTTTTTAACACTTCTGCTTCGGTTTGATGCGCTGTCTGCCATGTACGCCCGCATGTCATCCAATATTATCCGTACTACCATCAACCTTCCTGCCACTGCGGTTGTGACCGGCCTGTTCCCGGAAAACTACCGGGCGATGGTTCGGCCGTTCTTGCGCGGTACTGTTGTCCGCATAGGGCTTTTTCTAGGATCCGGGCTTATTTTGCTGTCCCACAACCTGTTCCATCCGCGGTATCTCTCTCTGGTCGCCTTGCCATTTGTTCTTGTCTGGGTGGTTACTCCGTTCATTCTCAAGCGAAACTACACAAATATTCTTTTTGGGCTTGATTTCCGATAAGCAAAAAGATTTCCGTTCCATGGATGCGGATGAGTTGAGTCAGATACTCCGGGACAAGCAGGTACAGAAAACCCTGTTGCACAGGTTTATGGATGAATCGGGGGAGAACCGGTTGTGGTATGGCCGGCTCCTTCAATCCATTGATTTTCCGAATCTGGATCAGCATATAGTGGTTGTGTTGAAAAATGAACAAGATGTCGATATGCGGATCGGTCTAATCGAATTGCTTTCGGATCAGGCAGGACCTTTGGTTGTTGAACTGTTTGGTGCATGGCTCGAAAAAGCGGATCAAGAATTGGCCGTTGCCATGATTGGAGCCGGTCGTCGGATGTCACCAGAGCTGTTTGTCCCAATGAATCGTAAGGTTGTGGAATCGACACAATCCAACATTGTCCGTGCCCATGCCACCGGTTCACTGTACAGTGTAGAACCGGAAACCTTCGGTCCGATTATTGAGAACTGGGTGACTTCGGAAAATTCCGATTACTGTTGTGCAGGCATCATTGCTGCCGGTATTTCCGGGGACAACCGATTTGAAGACCATTTAAAAATGATGCTGAACACTGATGACGATGCTATCTTGTTGGAAGTAATGTGTAGCCTGGATGCTATCCACGCGACCGGTCTCAACGAGCTTGTCCTTCCCTATCTTCATAACTCCAATCCGGGGATGCGGCAAGCAGCACTCACGCTTTTTTGTATAGAAGACGAAAAGGCCTTGAAAAAAGTCATCTCTCTGCTTGGTGACAAATCCGAGAAAGTTGCCACACTCGCCCGAGAGAAGATCAGGTCAGCGCCGTATGAGAACAGTCTGCGGCTGGTCAAATCCCTTTCTCTGCCGAAAAAAATGGTTCTTGAATCCTTGTTCGATTTATTATCGGAAATGTCCATCAAGGGCGGGGACGTATTTCGTTTTGTTCAGCTTCAGGCTCGTACCTGTTATAAATTGACCATTCAAGCCCATATGGTAGCGCGGTTTCCCGGCGGAGAACTCCAACGCTTGCTCACCACTCACCTGGAAGAACGTATCTGGTTCACTTTGCAGACCACGCTTCGGGTACTGGTCACCCAGGATGCCTCCGGGCGGATGCAAACGATCTTCAATGGGGTTTTTTCATCGGACGGACGCAAAAGAGCCAACAGTTTGGAGGCGATGGATGACATTTTGGATAAAGGTATCGTGCGATTGCTGACACCGCTTTTTGACGATATTTCTATCGATGAGCGGATTGCCGCCGGTCAACGGCTCTTCCCTGATGAATTAAACATCCCGGACGATTTAGAACTGATTGACAGTCTGTTGAACAGCCCAAACTGGGTTACCCTTGTGTTAATGCTTACTATACTGCCGCAAATGATGGAGCCAACCGAGGTAATTCAAAGACTTCGATTTTTTTTGGGGCATAAGAGTCCTGATGTTGTTAGTACGGCAAAAAGGCTTGAAGCTCAACTGTCGGAAGGCAACATTGAACAGGAGGCAGCGATGGAAAAAGAGACGACAATCACCTTAACGGATAAAATTCTGTATCTGAGAAATATTGAAATTTTTGCCGGATTGACCATAAGTGAACTCGCTGCCGTTGCCTCCGCCACCGAGGAAGTAGTCTTCAATAAAGAAGAGACGGTTTTTAACGAGGGAGAACGAGGCGATACCTTGTTTTTGATTGTCCAAGGAGATGTGTCCGTAATCAAGGATCGAATTGGCAGAAAAGCCATCGAGCTGGATCGCATCGGAGCCGGTGATTATTTTGGTGAAATGGCGTTGTTTGGCGATGATAGCAGGTCTGCAACGATCCGTGTGAAAAAAACAGCCCGATTTCTAACTCTCCAGAAGGAGGATCTTCAGGAGATCGTACGCGAGTTCCCCCAGATTGCCCTGAACGTCTGCAGCGTTTTCAGTATGCGAATCCGAAATCTGCACCGTAAAATTTCGGAACAGAGTTGTTAATTTGCGAAAGGTGATGCTTCCATGGAAACGAAGCGGTTCAAGCACCGGTTCCGGCTTGTTGATAATTATCTATGAATCGACGGATGCGATTTTCAATAAAGGAGGCGATCTCTTTTGCTCTTTCTTGGGAAATTGTTTCCAAGTCCTCACAATATGCCAGGATTTCCTCTTCGCTTAATCCCATTATCTTTCCGATCAGAAATGTTTCCACTTCCCCGCCATCGGGCAGAAGCCCACACCCTCCGGCCGTGCCCATAAATTTTCCTTCAACGGTAATGGGAACGGCAATTTTCATAAGACCTGCATCGCATTCTTCAATAACGGCATCTTGGGTCTGTTTGGCTTGCGCCATGAAATATTGGTTGCTGGACGCACAGATGGCAGATAGCGCATCTTTGTTTGCTTTGATTTGCGGGCATAATTTATTACACCAGTTCCGGTTTCCTGTAATACTTGTTCCTGAAGTGTCGTAAACGGTACAAAAAATTTGAAATTTTTCAAACAGTTCATCTTCGAATTGTTTCCATTCCTCTTTTGACAAGATGTCGGTCAGCTCCATCTGGTGAAAATCTCCTTGTGAATGGTTTTTGTGGGTAAGGCCCTTTTTTAAGATGCTGTTTTTGAACGACCATCGATTTTAGGAAGCGTAATGCCAAACCGTTTGATTTTACGAAAAAGCGTACTTTTATGCATCCCCAGTGTTTTGGCTGCAGCCAATCGATTGAAGTTGTTTTCTTTGAGGGCGTTCATGATGGCAAGGGCCTCGGTAGAGTCGAGTGTGTGTGTTAATGATTTGGATTCATGAACGATGGGTTCCTTCCCGGCAAAGCTGTTGGGCAGATGATGTTTATGTATCAACCCGTCATCACGAAGAACGAAAGCATGCTCGATAATATTTTCCAGTTCCCGAATATTACCTGGGTAGTTGTGATACATGAGGAGTTGAAGCACTTCGGCATCCACTCCTTCGATCCTTTTTCCTCGGATCAGGTTCATTTTTTCAATAAAATGTTCGACCAAGAGTGGAATGTCCTCTTTACGATTTCGAAGGGGAGGGAGTTGGAAATTGACAACGTTAATACGGAAGTAAAGATCTTGACGGAACTTACCGGTGTCAACCAACTCAGACAGGTTTGTATTAGTACTGGCAATAATTCGTATATCCGATTTTACCTTCTTGACCGAGCCGAGGGGGGAGAAAGCCTTTTCTTCTAAGACGCGTAGCAGTTTTACCTGAAATGCGGCACTGGTATCCCCTATTTCATCCAGCAAAAGGGTTCCACCATCGGCGACGGCGAAGTAACCTGGTTTGTCTTTCACTGCGTTGGTAAAAGCACCTGCTTTGTAGCCGAACAGCTCGGATTCGATAAGCGTGTCCGGTAGAGCATTGCAATTGATGGCCACGAAAGGTTTCTTTTTTCGCGGGCTGGCATCGTGTATGGCGCGCGCAAGGAGTTCTTTTCCCGTTCCGGTTTCTCCTTCCAGCAAAACAGTGCTGCCGCTTTCTGCAACCATGGGTAAAATGGAAAGAATTTTATGCATCGTATCGCTGCAGCTGATGATGTCACCAATTTGAAATCTACCATCCAGCCGTTTCCGGAGCGCTTCCACCAAGCTGCGGTCTCGAAACGTTTCCACGCCACCCAATATATTACCGTTTTTACTTTTTAGAAGCGCTGTGGATACTGAAATGGGAATTCGCTTCCCTCGATTGTTGATAATATGGGTGGAGGTATTGGTGAGAGAGGCCCCGTCTTTCATTGTGCGTTTCAAGGCGCAGTCACCCTCGCACATATTCGCACGGAAAACTTCCCAGCAGTGGCTGCCGATGGCTTCTTTTCTGGAGATGCCGGTTATTTCCTCTGCAGCCCGGTTAAAGGACATAATCCGCCATTCGTGATCCACGGTGAAGACACCATCGGAAATACTTTCTAATATGATTTCCGTAACATTATCCGGGATGAGGGTTGGTTTTTCTTTTTCCATAGCTGTGAAGAAACTAAGATTTTTATATCCTAACATCTATACGCTATTTAGCAGCCAAGTTCCAGTCCTCTTGGTTTTTATTATTGCAATCGTTTCATCAATCAAATATTGAGATATAGACAGAAAACAGAGCGAAAATTTATATTCAAAAGAGGAGGGATAAATGGCGAATTTTTTGTTTGTTTTAAGCAAAGACGATAACGAATCTGCTACAAGGTGCTTTCAGTTTGCGAAAATCGCTCATGAGAAAGGAAACAAGGTCAACCTTTTTTTTATTGACGACGGCGTTGCTTGGGCCAATAAAAACAGTGATTTAACCATAAAAACCGTAACCGGTGATTGCCCACGGGATTATCTCCCCTATTTAGTTGAAAATGAGGTTGAGACGGGCATTTGTACACCATGTGCTAAAAATCGTCAGATGGATGAAGCCGATTTTTTTACAAATATGCAGTTGGATGGTGGACCACACCTTATCGATATGGCGGCCGAAGCCAAAGTTTTCAATTTTTAAAAATCATTCAGATTCTTCTAAACGGCGGCCGTTTTTGTTCATGGCCGCCTTTGTTTCCAGCCTATTGAGACCCTACACCAAAAAAATCACGAATTGATGCTAAAGGTTTACGGTGAACAGCCTATACTATCCATAGGCTCTACGCTTTGTCCCTATCAAGCGGCTACTTTTTTAACGACATAAAACGGATTGAAAGAACTACATATGTGGATACAGATAAAGAAATACATAATATTCGGGCTTGTTGTCGCTGCCGGATATTTTATCCTCAGCCACCATTTTATTTATTGCGGGCGATCGATTGCCCTGTTGCCTAAAGAGGAACCTTCCCTTCAATACACGTTTTACAGCCTTGACAACAAACGCCCTGAGTCCATACTTAAGGTCGATGAGTTGCGTTGGGCCGGTATTGGCGATGTGATGGTTGAAAAGGGGATTGTTTCGGAAGAAAAAATGCAAATGTTGGAAGAGAAGGCGGAAATGGCATCGGAGTACTAAAGGCCGTCAGCCCATTGGAAGCATGTTGTCCGAAAGGCGGCTTGCTGTCTTTTTCAGGTTGCTACTTAAAAGGGTTGCCAATCCTTTCAGAATTTTAATGGCGATTCCCACGTTTTTTTCCAAAATGTCCTCGAAAGCCGACCGAGGAAAGACCGCTAATCTCACCTGGGTCCGTGCGACGACTGTAGCTGATCGCGGGAAATTGTTGATAATAGACATTTCACCGATTGATCGTCCCCGCCTTAATGTAGCAATGATTTTGCTGACGCTGGGACCTGTTTTTTTTGTTACGTCCAATTCGCCGTTATCGACAAAACAGACAAAATCTGCTCTGTCCCACTCTTTGAATAACACTTCTCCCGGCGCAAGATCCAAAAACTCCATATAGGCAGCGATCGTAAAGAAGTCATTCATTTCCAGGAATTCAAATAGCGGGAGGTTAATGATAAAATCGACCAGTTTTTTTTGCTTTTCCGATGCGTCCAGTTCCAGTTGCCTCTTCAACATAGCCCTCTCTACAAATAGGAGTACAATTCGCTGACGATTTGGTGATTGTTGCGAAAGATTGGTCATTCAACAGGTTATTTATCGGCAACGGTGAATCGGACTTTAATGATATCTTTCACAATTTTTACACCTAACCGCCAATCCCCTGCATTGGGTTCTTAACCAAGGTCGTACCGTCATAGGTGCGTAGCTGGTGTTTGGCTTCTTTTTGCCTCACGACGCTTCGGAAAATGTTGGCCACCTGTTCATCGGTTCCGCCATCTCTCAATATTTGTTTTATAGGCTGGTAATTATCGGATAACAGGCATGCGCGGAGCTTACCGTCCGCTGTCAACCGCAGGCGGTTGCAATGGTTGCAGAAATGGTGACTCAACGCACTGATGAATCCGACCTCTCCGGTGGCCCCGGCAATGCGATATCGCCTGGCCGGTCCATCGGTATACGTACTGTCAACCGGGATGAGTTCTCCGATAGTGGTTACTTTTTTTTGGATTTCAGGTGTCAGAATTTGGTTTTCCGGCCGGGTACGGCTGTTCCCGATAGGCATGTACTCAATGAACCGGATGTGAAAAGGACGCTTCAAAGAGAGTTTGGCAAAGTCCAGGATTTCATCTTCATTGATTCCCCGCATGGCCACAATATTTATTTTGATGGGATCGAAACCGAGTTCAAGCGCTTTTTCAATTCCATTCCATACCCGTTCGAATTGATTGTACCCGGTAATCATTTTATATTTTTTGGGGTCCAGTGAATCTAGGCTGACGTTGATGCGCCGAATGCCGGCATCAAAGATGTTTTTGGCATAGGCTGAAAGAAGAACACCATTGGTGGTCAGTGAAATATCCTTCAACTCTTTGATTCGCG